>CASEHR010000121.1 GCA_949287785.1 uncultured Bacillota bacterium
TATTTTACCATGTATGCCAATATAAAAAGACAGATAGAACGATATATATTGAGCTTATAGGAGTTCTATCTGTCACATAGATAATACCATAAATAAAAAGACTGTCACAAATGATACATGGTCATTTGTCAACAGTCTGAAGCACTTTTTGATAAAGTGCTTTTTAAGTGCAGATCTATTTATCTTTGAAGTATCTTATCACATCGGTAGCGGCCAGCGCCCCGTCATAGACGGCTTTAGCTACCTGCAGCATACCCTTGGTATCATCGCCGGCGGCATAAATACCCGGGATATTGGTCCGCATGTTTTCATCGACCACGATCTTATTCTGATCATCGATGATGATGCCGATCTTGCGCGCCAGATCAGCGCTTCCGGCACTGCCTAAGGCGATAAACAGACCATCGATCTTTAGTGTACTGCCATCATCAAAAACGACACCTTCGATCTTCTCTTCACCACTGATCGAAACGATCTTATCAGTCCTTATAGCATAACTGTTCAACTCATCAGTCTCGACCTCAAGACCATTGGTCAGAATATACAGATCATCGGTGAGATTCTTTAAATACTCTGCCTCATGAAGGGCATAAGCACTATTTCCAAGAACAGCGATCTTTTTCTTACGATAGAAGAATCCATCACAGACCGCACAATAGGAAACACCCTTGCCTTCATAATCTTTGATCCCCCTTATCGGAGGTACATTACGATAGCTGCCTAAAGCAAGGATAACGGCATCTGCATGGTAATCAGACCGTTTGCCGACGATGTTGAAGCGGTCGTTGAACTCTAAAGACAATACCTCGTCATCGATGATAGGGATGTCAAGTCCTCTCGCCTGTTCTTTGCCTCTTTGATACAGTTCTTCACCACTGATCGAAGGAATTCCGTAGTAGTTTTCGATCACATGAGCTTTGCTGAGTGAACTTTTATCCATTGAAACGATCTTTACATCGATATTTGCGCGTTTGGCATATAATGCCGCACTGATCCCAGCCGGGCCAGCGCCGATAATCACTAACTCTTTCATGCTCATATAATAACAAATATCCTCACACATGTGGTATCATTTGACCATGAAGTTATATCAGAAAGTTCTGTTTCTCGTATCTTCGATTTTTGTATATCTGTCGGTCGCTGTCTTGGGTAGTATCTTTTTGAATTATCTCATTGAGATGTTCACATTTAGTAGTATAATCAAATTCGCGTGCACACTTGGATATGTGCTCATCATTGCCATACCGATAAGTTATATCATCGTTAGCCGATTATTTGACAGGATATTTTTAAAAAAGGAAGAAGTGGCACAAGAAGAAGGAAGTGAAGAATAGTATGCGAATCGTTATCGCTACCGGCGGCAGCGGCGGTCATATATACCCTGCCATGACTCTAGGCAAAGCATTGGAAGAAAAGGGACATGATGTGGTTTTTATCGGGTCTTTGGACCGGATGGAGAAGGATGTCATTCCGCAAAGCGGTGAGAAGTTCATCGGGCTTGATGTCAAGACGACAAGAGGTGGTATCATCCAGAAATGCAAGAGCTTGTTTTCGATATATCGTGCTTATTGCCGCTGTCTGGATATTTTAAACGGTCAGGATCTTGTGATCGGTTTTGGTAATTACATCAGTGTTCCGGTAGTCTTGGCGGCAAAGAA
>CASEHR010000122.1 GCA_949287785.1 uncultured Bacillota bacterium
TATTTTACCATGTATGCCAATATAAAAAGACAGATAGAACGATATATATTGAGCTTATAGGAGTTCTATCTGTCACATAGATAATACCATAAATAAAAAGACTGTCACAAATGATACATGGTCATTTGTCAACAGTCTGAAAGGGCAATGCCCTTTTTATTTGTCCATCTTCCATAAACCATGGAGATTGCAATATGCATATATCTCTTTTGGCTCATGGTGCTTACAGATCTTGACTGTCGGTTCCTGACCCGGATTCAGATGATAGATACGGTCATGATCTTCATACTCAACAACGATCCACTCGATATAGTGTTCCGGTGTCATCGGATGTTCAACGGAACCAACTGTTGCATAGCGTTTGCCATCCCTTTCAACGATGACCGGTTTATGCTTTTCGGTAGCTGCTTCCTTCGTATTAGGGATCAATTCCGACATCGGTTCGCCGCAGCAGACGACCGGAACGTTTTTATCAGTTAGTTTAGTGATGATATTACCACAGTGATTACAAATATAGAATTTCATTAATTTATCCTCCATACCTTAATTCTATTCTACACTCTTTAAAGATTCAACCATTTTGACCTTCTTTAAAGAATGAGCAACCACAAAGGCGACAATGATGGTGAAAGCCAAGGTAATGATAAACCCATAACAATACGATACAAGCGCGATATTCTCACCATACATTACCATATCCATATCGATGACCTTCATGACAAAGGTATGCTCGATCTTGCCAAGCGGCAAACCACACAGCGCACCGATGATAGTCAATACCAGCAGTTCTTTAAAGATGTAGCTGTTTACTTCTTTATCATAAAAACCCAAAACCTTGAAAGTAGCGATCTCTCTGATCCGTTCAGAAATATTGACCTCAGTCAGATTGATAAGTACGACCAGAGCCAAAGACCCGGCTGCCAATATGATGACCAAGATGATAAAATCCAGAGCACCGATCATCGTCTGGAAATTATCGACGATACCGCTGAAGTCGACGACCGATTCGACTTCTTCCATACTTTCGTATGATTCTTTGATCGATGATACATCATCATTTCTGATCGCGATCTTATCCGCATTCACCTTCTCGTTAAAGACCTCTTCATAAAGCTGATTGCTTATAAACATATAATGCTGGAAATAGATCTCACAAATACCGCTTACCCTGACATCGCCTCTGATCCCATTGGCTGATTCAATAGTTATCGTATCTCCGACATCGATTCCGTTATTGGCGGCAAACTTCTCAGAGACGATGACTCCATCACCAAGATCCAGTTCTCTACCGCTTTCGCGCTCTCTCAAATCAATGACCTTTTTGATGTCCGATTCATCAAATACCTCCAGAGTGATCGTCGGTTCATCTTCGATGTATACCTTTGTCGCGTATTCCTTAAACGGAACGCTTACCTCAACACCATCATCAGCAAGCTGATCCAGAATCATTTCCATATGATCTTCATCTGTCAGCGTTATCGTCTCATCATAAGTGAATATTTCTCCGAACTGGATATCGATGATATCAGCGATCGAATCCTTGATACCAAAACCCAGGACAAGCAATGACGTACACCCGGCAACTCCGATGACAGTCATAAAGAATCTCGATTTATACCTGAAGATATTACGGGCGTTGATCTTGGTCAAAAATGACAGATGTTTCCATATGATCGGCACTTTTTCGAGCAATATCTTCTTGCCCTCTTTTGGTGCTTTCGGTCGCATCAGCTCAGCCGGCTTCGATTTAAGCGTATCTCTTGCGACTAGATACGTCACCAGCATCATCAGCAAACTGAAAGATGCAATACCCAATACAAAGATCCAGATCGGCATGACCATCTGCATATCCGGCAGATGATACATAAGCGTCCAGGTATTGTAGATGATCGTCGGATAGATCATCATTCCTACTGGAATCCCCAAAAGAGCACCGACCAGACTTGCCAGCAAGGCATAGATGAGATATTTGGATACGATCCTGGCATTAGAGAATCCTAGAGCACTGAAAACACCGATCTGACCTCTTTCTTCATCGATCAGTCTAGTCATCGTGGTAAGACATACCAATGCAGCGACCAGGAAGAAAAGTAACGGGAACACATAACCGATATTTGCCATCTGGTCGACCGTTCCATCGAACAGGGCATGACTGTAATTCTCTGTTCTGTCTAATATCGTCCATTCGGCATCCGGAAGATCTGCGATGTCCTGCTTAGCTTTTGCGATATCGATATTGGCTTCTTCCACCTTGTCTTCCAGCTCTTTTTTACCGTCTTCAAGTTCGTTTACGCCATCATAATATTGTACCCAGCCGTCTTCGATCTCTTTTTCCCCGTCCAAAAGCTCCTGATATCCTTCTTCAGCTTCTTTTTTTGCTTCCTCTAACTGCTTTTCAGCTTCGGCGATCTGTTCCTCCGCTTCGGCGATCTGCTCTTGCGCATCGATAAGCATCTGCATCCCATCGATACCTGTTTCAATGCCAACCAGAGCTTCATCAAGTTTCGGCTCGATAGTACTTCGCATCGCCTCTGAAGGGTCATCAACAAACTCACCTACCGTCATATCTTCATCGACCATGCCGGCTACCGCATTGAGGATAGCTTTAGTCTCTTCATCACCAACAAAACCGGCCATTACATTGATTATATCTTTTAAATTATCATTTTTATGAGACTCATAATAATCAGTTTGGACAAAATTATAAAAGGCTGTCTTGCTAATGTAGAAGTTATGCAAGTTTTTTCGAATCTCACCCGTATCGATATTAATCAAAAAAGATTCATCACCAATTAGATAATCCTCGGTACTGACAGGTGGATCAGTAGGTTCAATTGTTTCCGAACTAAGAATACTCTCTATATCACTCTTAGATTCGGAGATATTATCTTTGACAGTTTTGATAGAAGTCTTACAATCCTCGATCAATTGCTGATTATTATTCAATAAATCCTTTATATTCTCCATCATATCGATCATCTGACCCAACTCATCAGGATCGATATCGACACCTGTCATATCAAAGTCATAACCGTAATCACTGAAATCTACAGTCGAAAGCTCTTGAGCAACTACCACGAAACTTTGTAAGCTTTTCAGATTTTCTATTATTATGTCGAGTTTTTCATTTATCGTTCTTTCTGAAGCTTGGATCTGTTCAAGATCAGTGTAGAAGATATTTTCGATCTGCTCTATTGCGTGTTGATCAGCTATGATCGCTTCGTGAGCTTCGCTAATATTACTATGATCAATGTTATTATCATCAATTACATCGATGTATCCAGCCTCGTGTTGACCATCATTATCATTCCCGAAGATTGCATTGTAACTACCAACGTATGCATTGCTCAGATACAGCTTTTCAATATCATCAAATACACTCAGATTTTCCTTGATATTCAAAATATTAGTCCTGGCATCTTCAAAATCCCGCAACAGCTGTCGTGGTGATTTTCCTGTAGCATCTCTTATATCCGATAGTACTTGATTTAATTGCTTTTTACCTTCAGCTAACTCTTCTTTACCTTCGGCCAGTTCTTTTTCGCCTTCTTCGATCTGCTCAAGACCATCATAGTATTCCCTGTATCCGTCTTCTAATTCTTTTTCAGCATCAATAAGATCA
>CASEHR010000123.1 GCA_949287785.1 uncultured Bacillota bacterium
GAAAGGGATGAATTGTATGAAGAAGTCAAGGCTTATGTTATTGAAGTCCAAAAAGCATCTACCAGTCTTTTGCAAAGACGTTTCGGTATCGGTTATAACCGAGCGGCCGGTCTTATTGAATCGCTTGAAGATAACGGGATCATCGGTCCGGCACAAGGTTCAAGACCACGTGAAGTTTATATAAAAAAGGAAACAGAAAATCAGAAAGAAGATGAATGATGAAAATACTTTCATCTTTTTTTATTTATATTTCATTTATTCCTTCTGCTTTCAAGTTGATTTCATTATGAAATTAACTTTAAACGATTGTTAAAAAGGGGTAATTTCTCTATAATTACATTGTAAGTTTGCTTACGAGAGGAGAAAAAATGAAGAAATTATTCAGAATCGCATTAGTTGCTGTATTAGCACTAAGCCTTGTAGCTTGCTCTAGCTCGACAGATCAGCCGGAAGCTACAGGTACAACTTCTACTTCTGGCGAAACATCATCGATCAAGATCGGATTCGTAACTGATACCGGTGGTATCGATGACAAATCATTCAACCAAACATCATACGAAGGCATTAAGAGATTTGCTTCTGAAAATGGTTTAGTTGAAGGTGCATTCGAAGACGGTGGTAACTTTACATATCTTCAATCAAGCGGTGAAGAACAATACGTACCTAACTTATCAGCATTCGCTGAGCAGGGCGCAAATCTAGTAGCTGCTGCTGGTTATTTATTCCAGGAATCAATCGAATCAGTTGCTGCTTCATATCCTGATGTTAACTTCGTAGCTATCGACGTAGCTCCAATCGATTTACCAAATATTCAAACTGCTAACTTCATGGTAAATGAAGGTTCATATTTGGTTGGTGTTGCAGCTGGTACTAAGGCTGTTGAAAATGGTTCACGTCATGTCGGTATGGTTATCGGTGGTGAATCAGCATCAATGAATATGTTCTGGGCTGGTTACCAAGAAGGTGTTTGGTCAGTCTGCCCTGATTGTGTAATTTCTTATGATAATGCAAACAGCTACACAGATGCTGCTTTAGGTAGAACATTGGCTCAGAAACAATATAACGCCGGTGCTACAGTTATCTTCGCTTGTGCCGGTGGTACAGGTAACGGTATCATCACTGAAGCTGGTGAAAGACGTACAGCTGGTGAAGATGTATGGGTCATCGGTGTCGATACAGACCAATATGATTTAGGTATCTATGATGAGTCAACAGGTGCATCATGTGTCCTGACATCAATGCTGAAACGTGTTGATACAGCTACATACAATGCATCAAAACAGATCCTGGAAGGCAATTTCCAAGCCGGTAACATCGACTATACATTAGCTGATGAAGGTGTTGGTATCCCGTCAGAGAATCCAAACTTAACTGAATCAGATCTAGCTGCTATCGAATCAGCAAGAGAAGCAATCATTTCTGGTGAAGTTACAGTTTCTACAGAACCTCAAACAAGCGAGACAAACTCGTTGATCATCGGTTAATTATCCGAAAATCAAAGCACAGCCTGTTAAAGGTTGTGCTTTTTTGTTGCTTTCACACAAAAATATAGATTGTCTTTTTAACGACGACAATGATACAATTATATAAAAGAAAGGGAGGGCTTACATGTGGCGTATGCTATAGAAATGCTCCATATAACAAAAGACTTTCCCGGTATCAGAGCTAATGATGATGTAACTTTACAGGTTGAAGAGAATACTGTACATGCGTTATTAGGTGAAAATGGTGCCGGCAAGTCGACATTAATGTCAATTCTTTTTGGACTTTATCAACCGACTTCCGGTACTATCAAAGTAAATGGAAAAGAGGTAAAAGTGACCGATCCGAATGTAGCCAATGACCTCGGAATCGGTATGGTCCACCAGCACTTTAAACTAGTCGAGTGTTTCACTGTCACGGAAAATATCATTCTAGGTAAAGAACCACGGACTAAATTCGGTACCGTAGATATGAAAGCAGCGCGCGCTAAGGTTGTTGAATTATCTAAAAGGTATGGATTACAAGTTGATCCTGATGCCAAGATCTCAGATATCACTGTTGGTATGCAGCAACGTGTTGAGATCTTGAAGATGCTGTATCGTGATGCTAATATTCTGATCTTCGATGAGCCGACGGCGGTTCTCACTCCGCAAGAGATTACTGAATTAATGGATATCATGCGTAATCTTATTAAAGAGGGAAAGACGATATTGCTGATTACGCATAAATTGAAGGAGATCAAAGCGGTAGCACAAAAATGTACCGTATTACGTAAAGGAAAATGCATCGGAACAATCGATGTAGCGACCACATCGGAAAAAGATATGGCTGAAATGATGGTTGGTCATGTTGTAAGTTTTATGGTTGACCGATCAGAAGCCAAGCCCGGTGAGGTATATCTGGATATCGAACACTTAAATGTCAAAGGTGCTAAGGGTGTATTGGCAGTTAAAGATTTCAGTCTGAAAGTCAGACAAGGCGAGATCGTCGGTCTAGCCGGTATTGACGGCAACGGTCAAACTGAGCTCGCATATGCCCTGACCGGTATGACTAAGATCGATAGCGGTACTGTTAAGTTTATCGGTACTGATGTTACTAATGCCAGTATCAATGAACACTATCGTCATGATATGTGCCATGTACCGGAAGATCGTCACAAACATGGATTGATCCTCGATTTTAAACTTAAAGAGAATTATGTCGTACACTCATATACAGATGAACCATTTGCCAAAAATGGTGTGATCCAGATGAAAGCGATCGATGAATACGCAGAACGTCTTTCTGAAGAATATGATGTAAGAAGCGGAGAAGGAAAAGAAACCATTACCCGATCGATGTCAGGCGGCAATCAACAGAAAGCTATCATTGCTCGTGAGTTTGATCGTAACAGCAAGATCATGATTGTTGTTCAACCGACACGTGGACTTGATGTCGGTGCTATTGAACTTGTTCGTAAGAAAATCGTCGAGCAACGTGATAAGGGGGCAGCTGTCTTGCTGATCAGTCTTGAACTTGATGAAATAATGAATCTATCCGATCGGATTGCCGTCATTCACAACGGTGAATTAAGCGGTCTTGTAATGAACAAGGGCATCAGTGAAAACGATATCGGTCTTATGATGTCAGGTGGCCTTAATAAATTTGATGAGGAGGCTAAGATATGACGAGAAAACACAGTAAACTGACCGTTTCACTCATTGCTGTCATCCTGGGTGTATTAGTTGGTTGCCTGATTTTGATGATAACAGGTCGAAACCCATTGAATATCTTCATTGCCCTGATCAGGTCATTGACCGGTTTTAGTATCAACAATCCGGCCCGCGGCGTTAATATCATGTATCCGCTGAACTGGCTGCTAAGTTCGATGCCGATCATCCTTACCGGCCTTTCTGTCGCCTTTGCATATCGTACTGGTATGTTCAATATCGGGGGCGAAGGACAATATATCGCCGGCGCGCTTGCTTGCGCTACTGTCGCATTATTAGTTGATTTGCCACCGGTCGTACATACGATCGCCTGTATTTTAGCCGGCGCTATCGCCGGTGCATTATGGGCATTCTTGCCTGGATTTCTGAAAGCTTTCAGAAACATCAATGAGGTAGTCATCTGTGTAATGATGAATTATATCGCCTTGTATTTTAACGACTGGTTTGTCAGAAGTTTTTTGCCGATCGATCCGCTAACTCTTGCCAGAACGGAAAACTTTCCGGAAACAGTTAGTTTAGGAAATCTTGGCTTTGGAACTGCTTCTCAATTCAACTGGGGCGTGGTTTTTGCGATAATTGGTGTTCTTATCTTCTGGTTCGTTATGGAAAAAACGACATTCGGTTATTCTTTGAGGGCGACTGGTTTTAACAGCGAAGGTTCACGTTATGCAGGTATGAAAAACAGGCGCAATACTGTTTTATCGATGATGATAGCTGGTGCATTCACCGGTGTTGCAGGTGCGATCGTCATTATCGGCAACTATGGATACGGACGTATTTTCACCACTTTTGACAATTTTGGTTTCGATGGTATTGCGGTTGCCTTGGTCGGTGGATCTACTGCATTCGGTGTTTTAGCCGCTGGGTTATTATTCGGATTAATGGCTGCTTCAGAAACCCAATTCCAGATCTTGGGTATACCAAGTGAGATTTCTGATCTGATTCAAGCTGCGATCGTATTCTTTGTCGCTATTCAATATGGTATAAAACTGATCCTTGATTTTGTTGATAAAAAACGAATAAATAAAAAAGTGAAGGAGGTGGCATAGAATGCTCGACCTTATCTATGAAATGTTTCCGTTAGCTCTCATATCTGCCGTGCCTTTGATCATCACCGGTATTGGCGGCGTTTTCTCCGAGCGAAGTGGTGTAGTCAATATCGCTCTGGATGGTTGTATGCAGATCGGTGGATTTACGGCAGCCGCCTTGTTGGTAATTCTTGAAGGACTTCATGTTCCAGGTGCGATCTGGTATGCGATAATAGCTGCGATCGTTGCTGGTGCAGTCTTTGTATCATTACATTCCTTTGCAGCCATCAATATGCGGGCTGACCAGACAGTATCTGGTACAGCTTTGAATATTTTGGCCGGCGGTATCACTATCACGTTAGCTGAGATAATCTTCGGACACAAGAGTACCACGGCATACAGCTTGAGCTCAATTTTCTCTCGCGTATCGATTCCTTTTTTATCGGATATTCCGATCATCGGTGATCTTTTCTTTACCGATAATTATCCATTTACTTACTTTACTTATTTGTTGGCAATATTTGCATGGTTTCTGCTCTATAAGACAGCGTTTGGCTTGAGGTTGAGATCCTGTGGTGAATATCCGCAAGCGAGTGCTTCGATGGGTATTAAGGTTCAAAGAACTCGTTGGATAGCTGTTTTGATAAGCGGCATGTTGGCATCGCTCGGTGGAGCAGCCTTAGTCTTGACGACTCAGACTTATTTTCATGGCGGTTCTATCAATGGCCTTGGTTTCGTTGCGATTGCTACAATGATTTTCGGAAGATGGCATCCACTTGGTTGTCTGCTGACTGGAATTCTGTTTGGCTTTGCACAGGTTCTTGGCTATTATACAAACAGTCTGCCTTTCTTAGCCGGCATCCCATCACAATTCTTCAGCATGTTGCCTTATGTTTTGACGATCGTAGTTCTTGTTTTGTTCAGCGGAAAGAGCTTCGGACCTAAAGCAAGCGGTGAGATCTACGATCCTGGTAAACGTTGATAACTTGATCATTATTGACGTAAAAATGACAGTAAACTGATTGGAATAGAATCTGAAACCTCCTTATGATAGTAATCGTAAGGAGGTTAAATGTTAAATAGCTTAAATCTAGTAGGAATTGTTTCAGAGCCATTAGTCATCCGAGAAACAACAAGCGGTATCCAATTTGGCCATTTCATCATCGATGTCGAACGATCGTTCAAAAAACAAGATGCAACAAAAGAGAGTGACAAATTCTCAATCACTGTATGGCGTAACCTTATCGAATCGGCGATGGACCTCAAAAGAGGGGATATCGTTTCGCTTCAAGGGCGGTTGATCGATAATAACTTTGTTAAAGATGACGGGACGATCAGCTATAAAGTCGATCTTATAGCTGAGAAGCTCGATCGTTTAAACTAATGGTGCTATAGCCCTCTTCAAGAGGGCTTTTATTTATGTTAAAATTACTCACGAGGTGTTTATATGGCATTTGATTCATTACAAGAAAAACTGACAAAATCTTTCCGTAATCTGCAGGGGAAAGGAAAGATCACTGAAAAGAATATCGAAGATACACTGCAAGAGGTCCGGGTGGCATTGCTTGAGGCCGATGTCAATTATCGCGTCGTCAATGATTTTCTTAAAAGAGTTAAAGAAGACTCTTTAGGCAAAGATGTTATCAATGCGGTTGAACCGAGCCAATTGATGATCAAGATCATAAACGATGAACTTGTTGAATTACTGGGCAGTGAGACGACGTCTCTCAACTACACAACAAGCGGCATCAGTAAGATCATGGTCGTCGGTTTACAAGGTACCGGTAAAACTACCCATGTAGCTAAGATTGCAAAATACATTAAAGAAAAACAACAGCGTAAACCACTCATCATCGCCGCCGATACCTTTCGATTAGCTGCGGTAGAACAGCTAAAGACTCTCGGTGACGAAATAGGTGTTGAAGTTTACAGTTCTGATCTGGATAAAAAAGTAATCGACATCGTTAAAGAAGGTATAACATATGCACAAAAGGGCGGTTATGATACCGTACTGATTGATACAGCAGGGCGTTTGCACATTGATGAAGCATTGATGGCTGAATTGAAAGAGATCAAAGATGCCATTGATCCAAATGAAATCTTATTGACTGTTGATGCCCTGACCGGTCAGGATATCGTTAACGTTGCCAAATCTTTCAATGACTTGTTATCAGTTACCGGCCTTATCGTGACAAAGTTTGATGGCGATTCTAAAGGCGGTGGCGTATTGTCGGTAAAGGCCATCACTGGTGTTCCGATCAAGTTCACCGGTATAGGTGAAAAGGTCGATGATCTTGAAGTGTTCTATCCTGATCGTCTTGCTCAGAGGATCCTCGGCATGGGAGATGTCGTCACCTTGGTTGAAAAAGCCCAGGAACAGATGGATATGGAAAAGGCCGAAAAGAGTGCTCGGCGTTTCATGTCTGGCAAGTTTACGATGGATGATTTGCTGCAGCAGATAGAAGCGACACAGAAGATGGGCCCATTGGCCTCTTTGGTCAAAATGCTTCCCGGCATGGGAGAACTTTCAAAACAACTTGAAAATACCGATGCCGATTCGCAATTGAAGAAGGTCAAAGCGATGATTCAATCGATGACGAAGGCTGAAAAAGAAGATCCTTCAATGATGCGCAATTCCCATAAAAGGAGGATCGCAAACGGTTCCGGTACGACGATCAACGATGTAAATCGGCTGATCAATCAATATGAACGTACTAAAAAACTGATGAAGCAGATGTCTTCGATGCGTGGATTATTCAAATAGTCATTGATGCAATGATCATAATTGAGGATGCGTAAGTTAATCAAAAATGAATGTTTATTAAAGCTATGTATTATCACATAGCTTTTTTATCCTAAGTAATTAGTCAGAAGCTGATAAATCTGATCATAGATATGGATATTTGTTCGTGTCTTTGTGTGAATAAAACTTATCAAAATTGATTAATATAAAGTCAGGTGTTGGAAACTAAGAAGCACAAAATCAAATGTCTTTAAAGCTTTGTGCGATCAAAAAAATCTTGTTATTTTGAGCGATTTTGGAGTGATGAAAATGTACCTGCGTTTTAAAAGTGATAATGTCAATCTCAATTTAACCGAAAGTGATCTATCAATGTAACCAAAATGGATGGCTTTATCTTCACCAATATCAATGAAGATAAGAAGATCTAAATGGGGGTGTACTCTCTTTCGGTCTGCTTAAGATATCTTCGATCATATGGTCTAAGTCACTTCGTAGGTTATTTTGCAATTTTATCAGTTAATAATGATACTAAATTTTAATTCCTATTCTTTATCAAACACTGTAATATGCTTTTGTCTATAAAGATCGACATTATGAATATGATCTCTTTATGATCCTTAAATCAAATATATTTAATGGTTAATATCTGCGCTATAAAAGCCTATAAGTTTTGGATTTAATCTATTTCGAATCCTATCTTTTGTCAAAAAAATACCCACCTTGAGCAGTCATATTCCTTTACGTGCAGTCTATGCTTGAAACAGGGGGTATTAATCTGAATATACTTTATTATCAGTGGAGCTTAAATTCACTCAAGAATATAGTCCTTGGTCTTATACATCTTTCTGTCGAAATCGCATCCTGACTGTATAAGGCTGTTTTGATTGCTTCATACAAGTTTCCACTTAAGCTAAATCCCGTAACCGGTGTAACTATTCCGTTTTCGTCGTGATAACGGGCAAG
>CASEHR010000124.1 GCA_949287785.1 uncultured Bacillota bacterium
CGGCGTGATATGCATTCTGTTGAAGGAAACCGACACGGATAACTTTAGCGATCTCCATCGTCAGTTTCTGGTCTTCAGGCAAGACATCAGAGCCGATAAGCTTGACGATCTCGTTGAGCTTTTGTTCATCATGCAGGATAGCGATGATCTCGCTTCTTAAGCTCAGGAAATCACGAGCGACATTCTTTGTATACCAGGCGCTAAGATCATCGACGTACTCGCTGTAACTCTGATTCCAGTTTACCGCCGGATAGTGTCTAGCATAAGCCAGTGATTTATCCAGAGCCCAGAACGACCTGACGAAACGTTTGGTGTTCTGAGTTACCGGTTCGGAGAAGTCTCCGCCCTGAGGAGATACCGCACCAATGATCGTTACCGAACCCTCAGTACCATTCAGATTATCGACATAGCCGGCTCTTTCATAGAACTGAGCGATACGGGAAGGCAGATAAGCCGGGAAACCTTCTTCTGCCGGCATCTCTTCCAAACGACCGGAGATCTCTCTTAAAGCTTCCGCCCAGCGCGAAGTTGAATCAGCCATGATCGCTACATGATAGCCCATATCGCGGTAGTATTCAGCTAAAGTGATACCGGTATAGATACTGGCTTCACGGGCAGCAACCGGCATATTGGAAGTATTGGCGATCAATACCGTTCTGTCTAAAAGCGGACGGTTGGTACGCGGGTCGATCAATTCCGAGAATTCCTCGAGAACTTGCGTCATCTCATTACCGCGTTCACCACAACCGACATAGACGATGATATCCGCATCACACCACTTGGCGATCTGGTGCTGCAACATGGTCTTGCCGGCACCAAATCCACCCGGCACAGCAGCTGCACCGCCTTTGGCGATCGGGAAGGTCGTATCGAGGACTCTTTGACCGGTTACCAAAGGTATCGCGATCGGACGACGGTCTTTGATCGGTCTTGGTACCTTGATCGGCCATTTCTGACTCAAAGCCACATCGTGGATCTTACCGGTGCTATCTTCGATCCTGACCAGCGTCTCGTATGCCGTATATGCACCGTCTTCCTTGATCTCCCTGACTACGCCTTTGACGCCGTTTGGAATCATCGAACGATGCTCGATGAGATTAGTCTCCTGACAGGTCGCAAAGATCATGCCCGGTTCGACCTCATCATTCAGACGGATCTTGAACTTGACATCCCATTTTTTATCTTTATCTAAAGAGGTTATACTTTGCCCTTCACTTATGAAGGCTCCATCCATTTTTTGGATATCTTTTAAAGGCCTTTCGATCCCATCGAAGATGTTGGTAAGGATACCAGGGCCTAAAGTAACCGACAATAGCGTCTTGGATCCGACGACTTCTTCACCCGGTTTCAAGCCGGTTGTCGACTCGTATACTTGGATCGTCGTCTTTTCATCGGTAATACCGATAACTTCACCCATTAAGCGCTTGGTACCGACATAGACCATCTCCATCATCGAAAAGTCGCTTGTATCTCTAACAGTGACGACCGGACCATTTATCGAATAGATCTTATTAGTCACGCTGTTCTCCTTTCTAGATCGTAAAGCCCGAATGATCGATAAACCATTCAGTCTGATCAGCGAAATTAGTATCTATACTAAAATCGTACTCACTATCTTGACTTTGGGAAATATAAGTAAAACCACCGATCTTGAAATAGCGCTCCCTGATCGTGACATCTTTATCATCAGTGTGCTTTTTGATAAATCCGACATCTTCTTTTCGTGCATAGATGATCCCGCCATCATAAGGCACCTGCGCCAGTTTCCGCACCAGATAATCCTGATATTCATCAGTTTTCGTGAAAGCGATGAGTTTGTTTTCGACCTCGCTGAAAAGCTCGTTTACCAGTTTCTCTCTTAAAGCCAGAAGATTGCGTTTGATGTCCATCTTCTGCCTGGATGCTTCCGTGATCGCAAAGACTTCAAGATCACTCAATTCTTTTTCGAGATAAGTATCCTGTTCTTTCTTGAGACCGGCTTTGTAATGATTTACTTCATCATCATGAAGCATGCTGATCTCATATTCGATCTGATCGATGACGAGCTGAGCTTGTTCATTGATGTCATCCTTGATATTCTTAATCACTTCATTTTCCATAAGTCACCTCATTAAATCTTGATCCCGATTGCCTCTGAAATATAAGAGTCAATGGTCTCGCCGATATTAGCACTGCCATGACGGTCAGGTATCTCTACTAATAATGGCGATTTTAAATTCAACTTGTATTCAGAGATAATTTCCGGCGCAAGATCAACGATGATCGTCGTCATCAAAATGATCCCTATATTCGGATCTTTGATGAGATCTTCGAGCGTCTTGATAAAATCTTCTCTTTCGTGAACGACGACCCCTTCGATACCGGCAAGCCTCAGGCCCATCTGGGTATCGATGTTATCACTGATACAAAATACTTTCATTTTATAGTGCGTTGATGATCAAGATCGAGATAAGAAGACCGTAGATCGCAACACCTTCACCTAAGGCGACGAAGATCATCGCTTTACCGAAGTTATCACTGTTTTCACTGATAGCTCCGATAGCTGCCGGTGCAGCAGCTGCAACAGCGATACCGGCACCAAGACATGAACAGCCAGTAACAAGAGCAGCACCGATGAAACCGAGACCTTGTGCCAAAGTACCGGTCATCGTTCCATCAGCTTCAAAAGCGAATGCTCTGACGCCGGTAAAGACGATCGTAACGGCAAACACACCGACAAACATAGCGACATGCGCTAAGACACGACTCTTGGCGTTATGCTTGTTTACGCCGTTCTTCATCAGGAATAATGAAGCGAAGACAAGAGCCATACCAACTAAAGCAAATAACATTTCTAACATCTTTCTAACCTCCTAAAAATTCTATTTGACCGATGCCAAAGCGGTGTATTTCTTACCGCCGCCATCGTAATAGCGAGAGAACATCTCATAGTATTCAAGACGTAAAGTCTGGATACCGACGATCAAACCTTCCAGCGCCATAACGAACAAGTTGCCGAAGATGAAGACGATGATGCCGGCTCCGCCGGTCATCTCGACCAGAGTCATGACGACGAGCATCATCCCGGCGTGCGACAAAATGAAGCCGCCGACACGCAAGAAGGACATCGTATTGGATACATATTCCAAGATCGTAGCGATCATTTCAAATACTGCCTGTAAGATATATCCGCCCCAACCCTCTTTTGGTTTTACCGGCTTGTGTTCGATCGCGCAGGTAAGCGGTTCTTTAAACATAAAGCATAAAAACGGAATACCGACAAAGATGATGATCAACGGAGCAGTAAGCGCATTTCCGCCTAAGATCATGATATTGGCTGCCGCATATACAACATAAGAATAGAAGACAAAACCGGCAACACCGGAAGTCGAGAACAGCAGTTCACCCCAGTTTTTATGTTTGAAATGCTTATAAATATTCAAAGCCATCGATATGAGGATCAGACACATACCGATCGATACAGCTCCGAGCAAGAGCGTCATCGTGGCACTTGAGTCCATGACTTCGATCAGCTTGTGTTCCGTATTGAATAAAGCCTGATGGACCGGCACAAGGATCTCTTCATTGCCAAACACGCTGCCGAACAAGAATCCGAAGATCATCGCAAAGATCCCGATCCTGCCGACGATGCCAAACAGACGCGCCTTCTTCTTTTTGATATCATAGAAGAACGTACCGCCCAAAAATAACAACAAACCCTGTCCCAGGTCACCGAACATGATCCCAAAGAGGATACAATAGGTCAGACCCAAAAAGACCGTCGGATCAAAATCGTTATAGTCCGGAAGCGAGTACATCTCGACAAACATCTCAAATGGCTCGAAGAATTTGTTGTTTTTAAGGAGAGTCGGAACTTTTAGGTCCGGTCTTTCACTAGGATCAACGACACTTACCTCAACCGGCAAACTCTTGAAAGCCGCCCGATACTCATCTTCTTTGGCCGCCGGAATAAAGCCTGACAGCATATAATCACTGTCATCCATGATCGTAACGTAGTCATATAAGTGATACAGATTGTCATTGTATGAACAATAAGCATAGATATCTTCTAAACGTTCACTGTATTCAGCGATGACTTTGTTGACATCGATGTTAGGGATCTTGATCTCTTCAAAGAACAGGCTGTTGAGCAGTTTTCTCACTTCACCATAAAAGGTGTTTGAAGTAGCGACGATAACCCAGTTATATTGGGCATTGGAATGCAAGATACAAGTCTCGACATTGCGATTGCCGCTATAGCTCAACTTCTTTTGCGAATCCAAGGGCAGTCGCCCGAAATCAAAATGAATATAATGGCAACTATGCAAAGCTTCAAAATCACACTCACCGAGTCTGTCCAAGGCAATACGGTCATCTTCTGTCAGCAACACATCTTCGCCGCACGATGAAAGCTCGATATCCTTAGCAAATTCCCTGATAAAGGCTTCGATCTCATCCTTGGTATACTCCCTGGTATAATGCTCTCGGTCTTTGATCTCAAGACCGATGGAATGAGCGAGATTCTTGAGGTTATTCAAATAATCTGAGTAGTTGTTTTCTTCGGTTATGACTTTTCCGCCATTATCCTCGTTGATGATGTTGATAGCTAACTCCGGATGCAGTAAACCGGTGCTGCTTGAAGCCGTCAACATCTGATCGAGATGATCGTGGTCGGTTA
>CASEHR010000125.1 GCA_949287785.1 uncultured Bacillota bacterium
CCGTCGTTTTGCACATTCAACAGGGGATCTTCTTTCTGCATCGCCAATAAACGCTTATACAGTATCGCATTGTCGGTATTGGTACTTTCGATCATTCGATCAAGATAGGGGACCATGACCTTTGCCCGGTCCTTTCTTTCATCATTGATATATTCACCGATCAAAAGCGATGACGGTCCCTTCAAAGTCACAAGATCGCCTGCCTCAGCCTCATTTAATACTTTATACTGAGCTCCGCTATAGATCCTTATCTCATCGACCTTGTCATTCAATATCCTATCCTTGACTTTCAATATACCGCCGTTGATCTTTACGGAAGTCAGGATCTCCTGTTTCTTATCAAAACCGATCCGATAGACATAAGCTTTGAATGTATCGGGATATTCTTTCTCGATAAAGAGATCATTCAATGTCTTTAACAATCTTTGGATATTGGTGTATTTTAATGCCGAGCCGTGGATACACGGATAAAACCTTCTTTTTTGAAAAGATCCCTTCACATCGTCTTTTGTGATCGCTTTGCCGTTTAAGTATTTTTCAAAAAGATCCTCATCCAGAGTCGCGATATCTTCCATTATCTTCTCTTCTTCGTTTGTAAAATCGACTATCTTATCGCAAAGCTCATCCCTGACCTTCTTATACATCTCATCTTTCCGATCATAGGTCAGATCATACTTGTTCAAAAAGATGATCGTCGGAATATCATAAGCTTCCAACAAGGCAAACAATTTCTTGGTGTAGGCTTTGATGTCACCTGAAATGTCCACCAATAAAACAGCCATATCCAATATCGGAAGAACTCTTTCCATTTCCATGGAAAAGTCGATATGCCCAGGTGTATCCTCGATGATAAAGGAATGGTCTTCCGTATCGAAGCGCGCTTCCTTATTGAAGATCGTGATCCCTCTTTTTCTTTCGATCGGATCGTTATCTAAAACACTGGTCTTCCGGTCGACCCTTCCCGGCTTCTCTATCGATCCTGACATATAAAGAAGCGCTTCGCTCAATGTCGTCTTGCCGGCATCGACATGGGCTAAAAGGCCAACGATATTTTTTTCTGTTTTCACGTCCGTATTTTAGCACATTTTAAAAGGCTCACAGGGAGCCTTCAGATCACTTATCACGGTGAATGTGATATTTTGTCGTATCGATGTCACTTTTGATCAAGGCATCATTGATCTTGAGAACGTGCTTTTCGTTTTCTTTGTTCATGCGCTTTTTGACTTCCAGTGCATCGGTAACTGTACATGGTCCGCCGATACAGCCGCCATCGCAGCACATTCCTTCCAGGATATCAAAAGTAAAACGACCGAGTTTCATCATCAGAAGCTGTTTCTTGCATTCGAATGCACCATCGGCATAGTAGGCGGTGATCCCCTCTTCTCCAGCTTCTTTGGCCGCCTCGATGACAGCCTTTGATACGCCGCCGCCCTGAGCGAAATTGCGCCCGTAGATCGATGCTTCCCATGTGTCGTCATCGCTTGTATAATCCTTAAGGTAGATCTTTTGTGATATAAACATCGCTGCCAATTCTTCAAAAGTGATGACATAATCGATATTGGTGTGTTCCTCCATCGCTTCTTGTTTTTTGGCGATGCACGGACCGATAAAGACGATCACTGAATCAGGATCCTCTTTCTTCAAGATCGCGGCTCTAGCCATCATCGGACTGACCATTGTCGAGACGTTCTTTTCATAAACAGTCGGAAAGTGGATCTTTGCCATATTGACAAATGCCGGACAACAGGAAGTCGTCATCGGAATACCTTCCTCTTTGTGTTTCTTCAGTTCGGCATATTCTTCCTTAGCCACGACATCGGCGCCCAAGGCAGCTTCAAAGACATCAGCAAAACCCAAGGCCTTGATGCCGGCTTTGATCTGCGTTAGAAGGACGTTGTCGAATTGTCCCTGGATCGACGGTGCGACGATCGCATAGACCTTTTTGCCGGCGACGATATCCTGGATGACCGGTACGATCCACGAGATATCCTCGATCGCTCCAAACGGACAGGCCGATACACAACGGCCGCAGTTGATACACTTGGTCTCATCGATGACGGCGATATCATTCTCGTTCCATGATATCGCATCTACCGGACAGGCAGCCTTACATGGTCTTTGCGTCATGACGATCGCACTGTATGGACATGCTCGGGCACAAGCTCCGCATTCGACACATTTGTCATAATTGATCATCGCCTTTTCCGGACCGATCTCCATCGCTCCGAACTTACAAGCACCGCGGCAGGCTTTAGCCATACACTTACGGCAGTTGTCGGTGACGTGGATCTTCTTGATACTGCATCCGTCACAAGCCGCTTCGATGACTTGGACGACCTGACGCATATTCACTTCATTTTCATCGTTGGCCATCTTACCGCAGACCAGGCGTCCTCTTTGTCTGAGTACTTCTCTTTCCTTGTATATACAGCAGCGGAAATGAGCTTTGCCGTTTGGCACCAATTGTTTATAGAAGGTTTGTAATTTTTCGTCGCTTATCTCTTCCTTATCATACGCCAGCTTAGAAACATAGCGCAGGACATCGAATTTGAATAATCGCGCATCATGTGAAAATAGACCCATAAATATTCCCTTTCTTGTCAGGGATATTATAACGGAAAACAACTCATTATTGAATTAAAAAGTCATCAGCTGCATTATGCTTAAGTATTCCATTAAGCAAGTATATCAAACAAGGCTGCATATTCATCACTGCTCTTTTCGCCACACAACGCATCGATCACCTTGCCGTTTCTGATCGCGATGACAAAAGGAATCCTGATCTCTTTTTCTCCCTGCTCATTTTCGGGAAGATAATCCCCGAATACTTCGATCAGCTCATCCTCTATCGGTGCTATGCTGTTGGCGGTGTTGATGTAATTGATGGTCATATCTTTTTCTTCAGCGATCTCTTCTAAGATCGCGACGATATTCTGACAATGGACACAATCGATATTGCCCATATAAAAGATCCCTGAACCGCCTTTATCCATCGCTTCCAGCATCTCTTCCGGCATGATACCGACAAAGTGATGATCACTTATGTCCTTCATCGTCAGATACCCGCTCATATCGATATTATATGTAAGCATATCGACGTAGACTGTCTCTTTAGCACAACCTGACAATATGAGACACAATAAAATGATGATGATCCTTTTCATAAACCGATAAACCGATTGGTCAGACGTGAAATAAAGGCAAGATTGGTGGATCTTTTATGCCATGCGCAATAGATGACGTAGATGCTCATGATCGTCATCGATATCGAATACATGCCATAGATCATCATCGCACCGTACATATAGACGATAGTAGTGACCCATGATATGTGCATCAAGCCAAGAAGCAGGAAGATGATGACGCTGATAAGCACATATACAAGCGGAATGAATAAATTGACGATCAGATACTGAAAATTGAAATAACGGACTTCCCTGGCTTTCTTTTCGACAATGATAAGAAAGACCGGGATGATGACAATCAGCAATTCCCGCCAGTTGATATAGATCGCTAAAAAGGCACTGAGACGGTCAAGAAAACCATAATCGACAAGATAGCCGCTGTTCAATAAAAAAATGACCGTACTTGTAAAACGGAAAACGATCAGGACGACAAAAGGCAAAACAGACAGTATTCCGGCATCGATTTTCAAAAACGATGACTTTTCTTCTTTAAAGTTATAAATTTCCATATAACCAATTATAATCAAACCGACCTATGATAAAATAGGGAAAGAAAAAAGAGGTATGTGACATGCAAGAGGAAAAACAAGAGATCCAGTTGACATTGGATAGCGGTGTCGTAGAAGAAGCGGCACCTGAAGAGACAAAAGTCGTCACCACAGAAGATATCAAAGAAACCAGACTCAGCCCGCAAGAGCAGAAGATGGTCGATGAATTCGCTAAGAAGATCGATATTATGGAGACTAACACCATTTTACAATACGGCTCGACCGCTCAAAACAAGATGGCTGACTTTTCCGAGAATGCGCTCAAAAGCGTCAAGACCAAAGACCTTGGTGATATCGGAGATATGATCACCGAGCTCATTGGTGAACTGAAGGGTTTTGAGATCGAAGAAAAAGAATCGGGGATCCTCTCTTTCTTTAAAAAAAGTGCCAATAAGATCACCAATCTGAAAGTCAAATACGACAAAGCCAGTGACAATGTGGAAAAGATCGCTGCTGCTTTGGAAGATCATCAGGTAACGCTGATGAAAGATATCGCTCTGCTCGATCAGCTGTATGAAAAGAATCTGACTAACTACAAGGAACTGTCAATGTACATCCTTGCCGGGAAAAAGAAGCTCGAAGATGTCAGAAACAACGAGCTGGCGACACTAAAAGCCAAAGCGCAAGCCAGCGGCTTGCCTGAGGATGGTCAGGCACTCAATGATCTTGAGAATGCGATCAACCGCTTTGAAAAGAAACTGCACGATCTGGAGCTCACCAGAGTCATTTCGATCCAGATGGCACCGCAGATAAGACTCGTCCAGAATAACGATACGATGATGGTCGAAAAGATCCAGTCGACCCTGGTCAACACGATCCCGCTTTGGAAATCACAGATGGTCATCGCAATGGGCGTATCACACTCACAAGAAGCGATCAAAGCTCAGAATGAAGTCACTGAGATGACCAACCGTCTTTTGAAACAGAATGCTGACATGCTGAAGAGCGCGACGATCGAGACAGCTAAAGAGACAGAGCGCGGTATTGTCGATATCGAGACTTTAAAAGAGACCAACGCCAAGCTCATCGAAACATTGGATGAAGTCAAACGCATCCAGGAAGAAGGCCGGACAAAACGTGCCGAAGCACAGGTAGAACTGCGCAAGATCGAGACAGAGCTCAACCAAAAAATGACCGATACCCGAAAGGAATTAGCCAAGAATGCTTAAAGGGATCATCTTTGACCTTGACGGTACGCTGATCGACACGATCGACGATATCGGTCTCAGCACCAATCTGGCTTTAGAAGATCTTGGTTATCAACCACATGATCTTTCAGCATACAAACAGATGGTCGGAAACGGTTTCCGCAAACTCTGTGAAAGAGCTCTGCCGGATGATGTGACTGAAGATACTGTCGATAAAGCCTATGCTGCCTTTGTGAAATACTACGATCAGCACTA
Organism: uncultured Bacillota bacterium; assembly: GCA_949287785.1. GTDB lineage: Bacteria > Bacillota_I > Bacilli_A > Erysipelotrichales > Erysipelotrichaceae > JAHHTG01. The sequence goes on from CASEHR010000125.1 coordinate 5,137, forward strand.
TATGGATCGATCACATCCTTATAAAGGTATTAAAGAGCTATTGACGAAACTGAATGAAGCCGGCATCATGATCGGTGTCAATTCCAATAAACGCGATGATTATACTCACGCCCTGATCAAACACCTCTTCGAAGGTATAACTTTTAAAAAAGTCGTCGGTCAGATCGACGGTGTGCCTGCTAAACCGGCACCGGACGGAGCTTTGATGATCCTGAATGAGATGGGCATTGGAAAAGATGAAGCTATCTTCGTCGGTGATACCAAAGTCGATATAGCTACCGGCAAAAACAGCGGTCTTAAGACGATCGGCTGTCTTTGGGGATTCAGGGATCGCAAAGAACTGGAAGAAGCAGGCGCCGATTATATCGTCAAAGACGCCGACGAGATCTATTCGATCGCCACAAAATGAGCATCCGTCTGATCAAAGTCGGTGACCCGAAACTTTTGATCAAGTGTCTGGCTTTGCGCAAGATCGTCTTTATCGATGAACTGCATATCGATCCATATATCGAAAGAGACGGCTATGATAATATCAATCTGCGAGCCGATCATTTTCTGATCGAGTACGATGGCATGAATATCGGTAATATCCGGGTCGTCAAAGAAGACAAAAAGACGATCGACATCAGCCGCTTCTGCATCTTAAAAGATTATCGAAATCAGGGCATCGGCACGATGGCTTTACGCGTGATCGAATACTTCTACTATAACCGCTCTTATGATCATATCGTCACCGATGTCTTCATCAAAGCATATGATCTCTTTAAAAGATGCGGTTATACCAAGATATCGGCGACGATGATAAATGCCGGTATCCCTTATTTCAAAGCAGAAAAGTATCTGCAGTGAAAAGAGATCTCAGACTATCGACAAACAGCGATCATCACTTTGTCGATAGTCTTTTTATATGATCACACTGTACATGGATCTTCGTATGTCTGACATCATCTTTGAAGTCAAAATTATTTTGCTTTTATACATCTATCACTTTTGATCGATGACAAGATATTTTGATCTTGTCTAGAGGTAAATAAAAAACTCAGTATAAAACCAAGTTTCTTTGTTTGATGGAGCAGGTGATGGGAATCGAACCCACCTTTAAGCCTTGGGAAGGCCTCGTTCTACCGATGAACTACACCTGCGTTCTCCAATATTATAAAGCAAGTCCGTTCTATTGGAAATACTTTTTATATCGCTGTTCGATCAGCTCGTAAGTCTTCGGATCAAGCAGATCACCGGCTTTGGTCGGATCACTTCTTATTGCGGATGACGATATATCGATCTTATCACTGTCCAAAACGATGACTTTATCAATATACTTATGATCCTTCACTTCATAACCTTTACGCGGATAGACGACGACTTTGATCTTATTGAAGAGGGTATCGGCTCTATACCATTTGTCCATATGGATGAAATTATCCGCGCCTACAAGAAGATATGTACCCGGGAAATATTCAATAGTCTCGACTGTCTTGGGTTGGCGCTGCAGTTTCTTTGACAGTTGATATTCGATATCGGATACAGCCAGTCTTTCGTCACCGGCGATCGTTTTTCTGATTAAGTCATAGCGTACCGTAAACGGGGTCAAAAGACTTTCCTTTTTATAAGTATCTGTTGCCGGAATAAAGACGACTTTATCATTCAAATATTCAGACGCTGTCCTGGCGATCATAATATGGGCTTTTGTGATCGGGTTGAAACTGCCGGGATATAGAATGTTCATTTTTCAGGTTCCTCTTCTTCTATTTATCATCATTTGAAAAGCACAGGCATTGCCTATGCTTTGTCAAGACAGTCGATCTTCTCTAAGATCCGATTGAGATCATCATCATCAGCGAAACTGATGGTTATCTTGTGTTTACCCACTTCGACCTTCGTCATCAGCTTTTCTTCCAGGATCCGGCGGACATTATTGAGATAGATATCAGGTTCGACCGGTTTTTTATTATCCTTTTTTTCCTGCGTCATCTTTTCCAGCTGTCTGACGGTCAGACCTTCTCTGACGGCTTTCTTTGCCAGATCAACGGCTTTTTCTTCATCATTTACCGCTAAGATCGTCCGGGCTTGGCCATAGGACAGCTTACCATCATTTACCATGGTCTTGATCTCGGGAGCCAGTCTTAATAACCGCAGCATGTTGGTCACATGGGTACGTGATTTGCCGATCCGTTTGGCTAGCTCATCCTGAGTATAGCCCAGTTTGTTTATCAGATTGTCGTATGCTTCTGCCTCTTCGATCGCCGAAAGATCTTCTCTTTGAATATTCTCAAGGAGCGATATCTCCATCATCTGTGCATCGTCCATATCGACGATGATCGCCGGGATATCAGTCTTTTCAGCCAGTTTGCTCGCTCTTAATCTTCTTTCGCCGGCGATCAGTTCATAACCTCCGACATGCGATCTTCTGACGATGATCGGCTGGAATACGCCGTGTTCTCTGATCGAATCAGCCAGTTCTTTCAGACCTTCATCATCGAAATGTTTACGCGGCTGATACGGGTTAGGTCTGATCTCGGTGACCTTTATCGCTGTATTACCGGCTTCGCGATGATCGATATCGCTTAAGACGCTGTCGATATCACTGCCGAAGATAGCTTCTAAGCCTTTACCTAGTCTCTTCTTTTTTTCTGCCATCTTAACCTCTGTTATTCTCTATGACCTCTTTGGTCAGGGCTGCGTATGAACGGGCTCCTTCACTGGTCAGGGCATAGTCATAGATCGATTTACCCTGAGACGGTGCTTCCGATAGTTTGATATTTCTCGGGATATATGTCCGATAAGCTTTTTCCTTGAAATGACGATGGACATCCTGCTGAACTTCAACTGACAGATTGGTCCGCGCATCGAACATCGTCAATAAGACACCTTCGATCCTGAGTTCCGGATTGAACAGTTTCTGGACCAATCTTATCGTCTGCAGCAATTGGGTGACCCCTTCAAGCGCATAGTATTCACACTGGACCGGGATGATGACTGAGTCAGCTGCTGTCAGAGCATTGGTGTTTAAAAGACCCAGTGAAGGCGGACAGTCGATGATGATGAAATCATAGTTATCTTTGATCTTTCGCAGTTCATTCTTTAAAAGCTGTTCTCTTCCCTCTTCGATCGTCGCCATTTCAAGATCAGCACCAGCCAAAGTAAGTGATGCCGGCAAAAGATCTAAAGGCGGTTTTCTAAGATGCTTGATGCAGTTGTTGATATCTTCGTCATCTAAGATCACATCGTAGATGGTCGTTTCATTATTCTTGACGGAATAACCGATGCCCTGAGTAGCGTTACCCTGAGGATCGAAATCGACTAAAAGGACCTGCTTATTGAGATAAGCCAGGCCGGCAGCCAGATTGATGCTTGTGGTCGTCTTGCCGACACCACCTTTCTGATTGGCTATTGCGATAATCTTTCCCATATACTACCCTACCTTATTGAATCTGATCGTCACTTTTACTTCGTTTTGATAATCCGTCTCATTCCATGAAACATCAAGACCGCTTTGCCGGCACAACTCATAGGCATCCTTTAACGTATTGATCCCCAGTTTGACACTTGATGATACAGGTTTGAAATGTCTTTCGTCTTTCGTCTTCAAGGCCTTGAGATACTCCTCGGTCTTTTTGACGTTGTATCCCCGTCGTACTATCGTCTCAAAAGCGTCCTTTTGCTTGTCGGGATCGACATTTAACAGTGCCCGGCCATGTCTTTCGGTGATCTCACCGCCGGCGATCGCATCACGGATATACTCAGGTAATTTCAAAAGGCGCAGTTTGTTGGCGACAGTCGATTGATTATAACCGAGCTCTCTGGCGATCTCGATCTGCGTCTTCTTTTGTGTCTCCATCATCTTTAAGATGGCCAATGCTTCTTCGATCGCATTGAGATTCTCTCTTTGCGTATTCTCGATCAAAGCCAGATTCGCACTCTCATTATCATCCTTATCGGCGATGATCGCCGGTATCGTTTCATAACCTAATGTCTTATATGCACGATATCTTCTTTCCCCGGCAATTATCTCATAACGGTCACGGTAAGGACGGACGGTTATCGGCTGGATCAGACCGTTTTCCATGATCGAATCCGCCAGATACTTGATCGAGTCCTCGCTGAATTCTAAACGCGGTTGGTTACGGTTGGGGATTATCTTTTCTATGTCTATCTCTCTTATCTCTTTCATAACGGTCTTCTCTTTATCATACTGTAATGTCTTGGATATTTACTGTTGGTCGCTCGTGTTTTACGATAGATGGCAATGACCCGCTGATCACCACTTGGCAAATGGTCTTCGTATATCCTTTCTTTTTCGGCATATAGGATCTTCAAGGCGTTTTCAGCTTCTTCGATCTCTTTTAAGCCGCTGCTCCCTTTCAGGATCACAAAGTGACCATCGACCTTCAGAAGCGGGATACACAGCTCGCTTAAGATATCTAAACTTTTGACAGCTCTGGCTGTAACGATATCATATCTCTCTCTTCCTTCGCTGTAGTTTTCCGCCCTTTCATTGACCACTTTTATCTTCTTCAGTCCGAGATCATCGATGACACTGTTCAGAAAACGACATCTTTTCTGTAACGGCTCCAGCAGCGTTACAGCCAATTCCGGATAAGCGATCTTCAATACGATCCCGGGAAATCCCGCACCACTTCCTACATCGCACAGTTCACCGTCGTATTTAAAATACCTGACCGATAGGAGCGAGTCAAAGAAATGCTTCTCATATATGCCCTCATCATCATCGATCGCCGTCAGATTCATCGTCTCATTGGCCCTTTTTAAAAGATCTTTATATCGGTCGTACTTGATCAGCTGATCTTCATCAAGCAACAGACCGAGACTCTGAACCTTTTCCTTAAAGTATTTTGCATCCATCCCGATTATTATACACCAAAGCTATCTGCTTATGGGAAATATTTCCAAACGGCATAAAAAAAGGAGCATCGCTCCTTAGTATCCACTGGCATAGTTGAAGATGTTGTGGTTATTGATGGTGACGGCATCATTGGTAACATATTCGACATAATACGGATTGAGCTCGTCCTTGACTTTTTCGACTTTGACGATCTCACCTTTAAAGAGGTCGTAATTGTTATAGTTGCCGGAATTGATAAGACCGTTTCCTGTTCTGTTGAACAGTTCGGAATCAGCGGCATAATCCGTGTCGATGACAAACTCGATCACACTGCCATCGCTGCTGTGACTGCAGCCACCGACTGTATCACCATCAGCCTTTTCTTCGACCTTGACGACCGGCAGTACGACACCGCTTTCCAGGGTGATATAATAACGATCGCCGATGACACCGTAATACGAACCTAAAGCCACGCCGATAAAACCATCATCATCGACTAAGAAGCCCGTCGCCTCATCGATCGTCATATTGGCTTGGATATAGCGATATTGTGTCGAGCCTTTAGCTGTTATCGCCCGATAGTCCATGTAAGTCTTGGTCGAACTGACGGAGCAGACACCGTAATCTTCACTCTGATAGACTTTCTGATAGTCCTTGAGCACATTGACATCCAATATATCGGCTGTCGTATCGAGTTCTTCGACATTGCCGGAATAACCACTCAGGACAACACTTAATATAAAGACAAGAGTAATAATAAACCTCTTCTTCATCCTTCCTCCTTGTATCGCGTTAGATTATACCACTTTTTGCATAAAAGACCAAATCAGCCCTGATCGTTGACTTCTGTTATATACTGTTATATACTGTTTATATAAGATTGGTGTTCTGCTTGATGCAAGGAGGTAGAAATGATCAGACTAGAAAAAGTAAAGAAAAAACGTAAGGACTTCACCCTCGATATATCACTCACTGTTGATGATGGTCATATCAGCGCGCTGATCGGTCCCAATGGTGCCGGCAAAACAACGACATTCAAAGCCATTCTCGGCATCGTCGATATCGATGAGGGAAAGATCACGATCGACGGTAAAGAAATCACCATGATGGATCAGGCTGACAAGACATTTATCGGTGCCGTGATATCAGGTACCAGTTTCAGTCAATATCTCACTATCAATGATATAGCCATTGTCTTGAAATCAGCTTACCCGGGCTTTGATGCCGATTATTTCGATCAGGCTATCATAAGATCATCACTCCCTGTAAAAAAGAAA
>CASEHR010000126.1 GCA_949287785.1 uncultured Bacillota bacterium
TGCCAGTGATAAAATACGTTTGTCATAACCGCGCTTGCATAAGCTGCCGTAGATGATACCGCATACCGATGCCATCGTACCAAATAAGATCAAGTAAATATTCCCGAACAAAAACGTGATCACAAGATTACATACCCCAAGGACAACTCCGTTTTTGTAATCGTATTTGGCGGTATATAGGATCGAGATCAATGCGATGATGATCGGAACATAAACATCAAGCAATCCCGGTAATAATCTGTCAAGCAACATCAGGGCGCCGCCGATCGCTAGATACATCGCCCCTTCTGTCATTTTATGGATCTGTTTATTCATAGAGCTATTATAACAAATCTCATCATTAATGTTTACCATTAAAAAAGTCCCCGCAGGGACTTCGCATTAATCTGCAACGTATGGCAATAAAGCCATTTGGCGCGCTCTTTTGATCGCTGTTGCCAGCATTCTCTGATATTTAGCGCTTGTGCCGGTTACACGACGTGGTGTGATCTTACCGTTAGTTAAGATAAACTTCTTCAGCAGGTCGACATCTTTATAGTCGATATAAGTGATCTTATTTTTGGTAAAATAACATACTTTTCGATAACCAACTCTTTGTTTCCTAAAAGCCATGATCTCCTCCTATCAATAAAATGGTAAATTATCACTCGATATATCAAGTGAAGGTGTGTTTGCCAGATCATCATCGATATTATCTTTGATGTCATAGGCTACTGGCTGAGGTGCTTCCTGCTGGTCACGCCTTGATCCGCCGATAAGCTGTACGCTTTCCGCCGTTACTTCTGTGACGTACACCCGTCCGTTTTGCCCCTCATAGTTACGCGTCGTAATATGTCCTTCGACCGCGACGATCGAGCCTTTCTGCGCATAATTTGCTAAAAATTCGGCTGATTGACGCCAAGCGACACAGTTGATAAAATCTGCCGATTGGCCCTGATCCGATCTCGTGCGACGATTGCATGCGACGGTAAATGAAGCTGTGCTGATGCCTGTAGTCGTCTTTCTCAGTTCGACATCTTTTGTCAATCTACCGACTAAAACTACGCGGTTGATCATATCACTTACCAGCTTTTTCGTCAGTTGAGATCGTCATATGACGCACGATACCATTATTGATACGCATCAAACGATCGAACTCATTCAAGCCCTCAGTTCCGACTGTGAATGTAGTGACGACATAATAACCTTTTGTCATCTTCTCAATCGGATAAGCAAAATCACGCAAGCCCCATTCATCGACATTGTCGATCGTGCCGTTATGATCGGTGATGATCTTATGCATCTGTTCGATCAGTTCCTGGCGTGATGCTTCATCGAGGTTTGAATTCACGATATACATCGTTTCGTACTGTTTCATGTCTACCTCCTTTTGGTCTAATGGTCTTTACACAAGTAAAGACAAGGAATATTTCTATTCGCCTGTGTATATTAACAGATTTACTGTTTCAGTGCAATACCTCACGGTATACTCTCAGGACATTTTCATGTGTGATCTTGGCAATCGTCCGGTCGCTATACCCGTGCTCCTTCAAAGCCGTGACGAGATCCTGCATCTCACCGCCGTTTTTAAGATCTTTCCGATCACCGATACCATCAAAATCACTGCCAAGACCAAGGACATCCTCACCGCCGACATTGATGATATGATCGATATGTCTGATCAGTCCTGCAATCGTTCCCTCACCTTCATCATCCACAAAATCGCGACAGTAGTTAAGTCCGATGACACCGCCTCTTTGGGCTATTTTCAAGATCATATCATCTGTCAGGTTCCGCGCTACCGAACATACGCTTCGGGCATTGGAATGTGAGGCGACAAAAGGCATCGTGCTGTACTTGACGACATCATAGAAACCGGCATCACCAAGATGCGATACATCGATCATGATCCCAAGTCTCTCCATCTCCTTGATGTACTCGATGCCAAATGGAGTCAGGCCGTCTTTCGTGTTGATCGTTCTTATTTTTTGATAACGATCAAGATCACTGTTGTTATCGAAGTTTGGATAACCGATTCCGTTTGGATAGTTCCATGTCAGCGTGATCATTCTGACGCCAAGACGATGATATAGACGCAAGATCGCCAGATCATCGTGAACGACCGCCCCCTCTTCAAGAGTAAGCAGCGCACTCATCATCCCGTCCTTGGTATTCTTTTCGATATCATCATAACGATATACCGGTCTTATCGCGTCTTCATTCAATTCAAGTTCACGATAATATTTATCAATCATCTTCTGACAACAGTACATCGGATCGTTTTCGGTAAGCGGTGTAAACATCGCAAAGTTCTGAAGCAGGTAGTCACCCTTTTTCATCTTTTCGATATCCAAATGACCGTCATTGCTCTTAAGGCTGCTTTTTTTATCACTCAATTCATCTTTCAGCAATACAGATATCGTATCGCAATGCATATCGACGATCTTCATAATAACCCTCCTATAGACTCAGCAAGATACCACATATACCGGCGATCAGAATGATCAGAACAGGGTGGATCTTCGGTAATCTCTGATAGATGAATAGTAATACCAGAAAAATGATAATGCAAGGTAGATCGAAGAACGCCCATGATACGCCAGCATCGATGTTGAATAAACTGGAAATAAAAAGATCATATACCGCTGCGATGATAAAAGCGATGACAGCCGGTTTAATACCGGCAAAAATCTCATTTACAACCTTGATCTTTTTGAATTGCTTAAGATAGCGGGCTATCAGAGTGATGACGATGATACTCGGCGCAACGATCGAAAGTGTTGTAAGCAGTGCCCCAAAGATGCCGGCGGTATTATAACCGACATAAGTCGCCATATTGATCCCCATCGGCCCCGGCGTCGACTCTGAAATGGCGATCATCATCGATAAAGTATCAAGATCGAACCACCCATAGACCTCAGCCATCTCTTTTAAAAACGGTATCGTTGCAAGTCCGCCGCCGATCGAGAAAAGACCGGTCTTAAAAAACTCATATATCAGTGAAAGATAAGTACTAAGCATTCTGATCTCCTTCAACTTTGACCAGTTTCAGTCTGGAGAAGATGATCCCCGTAACCGCCGCAACGATCACCAGAAGGACGGTAGATAAACCGCTGAACAGTGATAAAAGCAAAGCCAGCGCGAAGATCACAAAAGAACCGATGTTGTAGATACTCTTCTTCCAGAGACCTGTGATCGCCTTGACCATCAAAACACAGACACCGATATTGATGCCTTTCAAGGCATGGACGACGATCTCATATTCCAGGAAATTGTTTAAAAAGGCAGCGATCAATGTGATGATTATAAATGATGGCGAAACGACACCGATAGTCGCGACGATCCCACCCAATACTCCTTTTTGATAATAACCGACAAAGGTCGCGGTATTTACGGCGATGATGCCGGGTGTACATTGACCGATCGCGTAATAATCAAGAATCTCATCTTCGGTCGCCCAATGCCTTTTCTCAATAACTTCTCTTTGGATCATCGGAAGCATCGCATAACCGCCGCCGAAGGTCACAAGGCCCATTTTGAACCATGTTGCATATAGATCCCACAGCACTCTCATCATTCCACCTCTACAATCTCATCGACACCGATCTTTTCTATAACTGCTTTTGATCCGACGACACAATATATCGCTTTATCTTCCAATGTCTTTAAAGCATCGGCGAAATCCAAAAGATCCTGCCGATCAGTTTTTAAGATTTCTTCGCGGATCTTTTGCCGTTTTTCATAGCTCAGACCGATTATATAGTTTCGATCAGCAACCGCGCCGATAACGCGCGCAGACATCAGCGGTTCATTGTCAGCGATCGTACCGATGATGTTGGTTTTGATATCGATCTGATCGATATTGTTCTTTATAAAATCGGTTGCGTTCTTTAAAACGGAAAGTGACCTTTGAACATTCGGATCGCTGCTTGAAAACGATGAGAAATAATCCGTGGCCAGAATGCTCGCTCCTGTACCGTAAGCACCGTTTTTCCGCCTGATCTCATTCCATAGATAATCCAGGCTCAGAATTTTAGCAACGACCTGATAGCTTCCCTTATAAGGAAGAACATCTTTAAGATCGAAACCCAAGACACATGATGCGACATCGCTCATCACAGCTACACCTTTGTTTTTTGGCACATACAGATCGATATCATCATCAGGCTTCTCGCTCTTATCTTTGATCTTCATCAGCAGATCATCGACAATATCGTCTTCGATCTTTTCACCGCACACGCTGACGATGAGATCTTTTTTTGCCAAGTAAGTACGTATTTTCGTCACTTTTTCGATCAGGGTGTCACAGGTAACGGAATTGATCAGATCGTAAAACGCAAGACCGCTTATCGCATCATTGATCACACCGATTTTGGAATAGACAGCATGTACCTGCATAGCCGCGATCGCTCTGGCTGTTGATTGTGATGAGAATTGTTGTTTGGTCGATACTTTTAATTGAGTGATGATCTTTTCGATATCAACAATATCGCTTTTATCGATCACTGTATCTGATAACACCTCCGCAATAAGTTCTTTGGCTTTGGCATAATTCTCCTTTAAAGCACTGAAAGAAATGACGAATTTGGCCTTGGCATTGCACGGATCTTTAAGGTCCTGATACGGATTGATGGTGATATTAGAACTACCGACATATAAGGACAGCTGTTCAGCCAGTTCATCGGCGTTGCGTTTTTTTGTTCTGAGCTTGCCTGACAAAATAGCGAATAAGCGTAGATAACCGAGATCTTCAATACTCAGACCATCGACATCAAAATAAAGGCTGGTATGATATATACCGTTTGTATTGACCTTGTGTTTAAGTATTGTCACATCACCGGTTTCAATGACTTCGGTCGGTAAAGATATCGGGTCTTTGCCGATGTCGGCAACCGTCAGCTTAGGGAGCAGATCTCTGACCTCCCAGTGGTCATCTTCGCTTTGCCATAGCAGGGTATTTTGATCTTTTTTCCTATATTCGGAAAGTTCGTCATCACTGAATGACGCAAGTTCCTTTGCCAGTCGTTCAGCCATTGCTTTTTCCTTTATCGCGATCATTTCATCGGATGGTTCAAAAATTATCCGGCAAGATTTTTCGTTTTCAAGATAGATATCCTTGATCAGACGTTCAAAAAGACCGCTGTCGATTCCAGCCTTCATCTTCGCAAAATACTCTTCGGTCATCAGTTTGGCTGCGGGATCACCGCCATATAAAACACTCTCCAGGATAAGGGTGATATAGATAAGTCCTGCCGGCGCAGTACCGAAATCCTTGTCTTTGCTGGCAAATTCACTAGCAGCAATCGCCGCTTTGATCCTGTTTCTGTCGATACCGTTTTGTGCAAGATCCCTTAGAGTATCGCAGATCAGCTCATCAACCTTGACGATGTTCTGCTTATCAACGTTCTTGACCTCCATTTTTAACCATGGCTCAGCGACACCGTCAATCATGTAGATACTGATATCTTCGGCAAGACCGCTTTTCAAAATCGCTTTTTTCAAAGGTGCTTCATTATGCCCACACAGAACATCATTCAATATTGAAACGGCATATTGAGTCAGCAGATCGTCATATCGAGATATCACCTTGCCATAGACGACTCGGCAACGATCGGTATCGCTGCTTTTCGGATATGGCATGGTCAGCTCTTTCGGTTTGAAGTCTCCGATAAGAAGCGAACTGTTATCGACTGCACTACCCTTGTCTTTACCTTTAAGATATCCATCCAGGAGTTCCATGACTTTTTCGATATCAGCGTTGCCGTCAACAAAGACAAAAGCATTGCCGGGATGATAGTATTTCTGATAGGTTTTGATAAATTCGTCATAGGTCAGATCGACGATATGTTCCGGATCACCGCCCGCATTATAGGCATAGGATGTGTTTTCAAAAAGAGCTTTATTGAGTGCGCTGATCTCGATCTCATCGATATCGGCCATTACCCCGCGCATCTCACTGTAGACAACGCCTGTATACTTTGGTTTATCACCCGAAAAATCATAGCGCCATCCTTCTTGATAAAAGATCTCCTCTTTTTTATTGATCAATGGTGCAAAGACCGCATCCAAATAGACGCTTATCATATTCAGAAAATCTTTCTCATTACGCGATGAGACAGGATACATCGTCTTATCGGGATATGTCATCGCATTAAGAAAAGTATTTAAAGATCCTTTCATAAGATCTAAGAAAGGTTCTTTTAAAGGATATTTTTCGGAACCGCTCAAGACGCTGTGTTCCAGGATATGGAAGACACCGGTGTCGTTGGTCGGTGTCGTCTTGAAAGCGATCGTAAATGTCTTATTGTCATCGTCTCTTTCCAGCCAATAGAATTTGAGTCCGGTCTTTTCATGAGTATATCCATGCAGCTTTGCTTCGATCTCCTTCAGATCCCGCTCGATCGTCTTCTGATAACCGTATTTATTTATATCAACCATTTAACCTCCTCTTAAAAGAAGAAGGATATCATCCTTCTTAAGATCTCAGATCACCGCCATAACGTTCATTGATCGCCGCTTTGATCTTGTCGTGGACTTCATTGATCTCTTCTACTTTTAAAGTATGATCGTCAGCACCATAGACAACATTGAACGATACGGAACGATGTCCCTTAGCAACCTGAACACCGGTATAGACATCAAATACTTCGATATGTCTTACAAGCGGTCCACCTGCTTTTTTTATCGCTTTGATAACATCACCGACGGCTATATCCTCATCCAAAACAAATGACAAGTCACGTGATACCATCGGATATCGGCTGACTTTGTTTGCCTGAATCCTGGCCGGGCGACTGTTCACGAGGATATCAAGATCGAGCTCAAGGTAGCAAGCTCTTGGGATCTTCTTTTCTTCAGCTAAGCGAGGATGAACTTCACCTAATATAGCCAGAATATCCTTACCCATCTTCAAGACACAGGAACGGTATGGATGGAAATGAACAACATCAATATCATTTTTAACGACCTGGATCCGACCTATCTCATAGCCCAAATGATCCAGCAATTCTAAAGCCAGTCCTTTGATCGTATAGAAACTCGCTTCGACCTGGGTGTGCAAGACCTTTGATGTCATCAGATTGCCGCTTAGGATGATCGCCAAATGTTCTTTTTGAATATCGCCTTTGGCATACAGAGTTGAAATCTCGAACAGATTGACATCTTTATTGTAATGAGCATCGTTATAAGCCAGCGTATCGATCAGTGACCCCATCAGACTTACACGGATATACTTACGTGCATCATTGAGCGGTGAAGCAAGACAGATTGGATCGCCTACCGGTAAAAGGGCATCTTCGACTGATGCTTTATCACCCAGCGTATACGATACGATCTCATTCAGTCCGCTATGACTCAATATCTGTCTGATCTCGCGCCGCAAACTCTGACGACGAGTCAGCTTGCCGATCGTCATCGGCATCTTAGGCAAAGTTGCCGCCAAGTCATCATAGCCGATAAGTCTGATGACCTCTTCGTCGATATCTTCAGCGATCTTCAGATCGTTGGCACGATATGACGGAATATGCGATATGATCTTATCACCTTCAATAACCGGATCGAGATCCAGACGTTTTAAGACGCTTACGATCTCTTCACTATTTAGATGTGTACCATTGACTTTATTCAGATGATCAGCTGTCTCAACAACGGTATATGGTTCATAAGCTGACCTGCCCCACTCAACGGTTTCTTCGATTCCCTTGGCGTCAGCATATTCGACAAGAAGCTGTAGAGCTCTGTCCATCGCCTTCTTTTGAGCCAGTGGATCCAAACCTTTGGCAAAACGCATGGCCGCTTCCGTTTGCAAGCCAAGACGATTTGCCGTTCTTCTGACTTGCGGACCATCAAAGAGAGCACTTTCGATGATAATGCCTTTTGTATCATCTAAGATCTTGGTATTCTCGCCACCCATGATACCGGCAATACCCGATGGACGGCCGTTATCAGTGATCATGATATCACCTTTTTTGATCGTATATGTGACCCCATCTAAGGCTTCGTATGGACCTTCATAATCATCAACAACAGTGATCTCCTTTAACGGATTGGTCCTGAGGTCATAGAAATGCATCGGCTGACCCGTCTCGAGCATGACATAGTTAGAAATGTCGATGACATTATTGATGGACTTGATCCCACTTGCGATAAGATGTTCACGCATCCATGCCGGTGATGGCTTGATCGTGATGTCATTTACCACCTTCGCCAGAAAATGCGGACAGTTCTCTGTCTTTGAAACAAGTCTGAAATCGGTCTTATCACCGATATCACTGTAACCATCAAATGCCGGCAAAGTGCATTTGCGGTCCAAAATAGCCGCCATCTCTTTCGCCAGTGCAAAAACGCTCAGACAATCGGAACGGTTAGCCGTCAATTCGATCTCCAGTATATCATCGTCAAGGCCCAGCTTAGCTAGGATATCCGTTTCACCGATCTTAAAGCGATCATCCAGTTCTTCAATACCATTCAGCGATGGTGAATCATCGTCTAAAAGATCTTTATTGACCCCGAGTTCAAGCAATGAACAGAGCATACCATTGGATTCCACCCCGCGAATAACGCCTTTTTTGATCGTCATTTCCGGTAACTTCGCACCGACTTTGGCAACGATGACTTTGATGCCTTTTCGACAATTCGGTGCACCGCAGACGATATCTAGTATCTCATCGCCTACATTTACTTTGGTGACATGGAGGTGATCTGAATCAGGATGATCATAACACTCCACAACCTCGCCGACGACAAGCCCTTCACCATAAGACAGCCTTTCGTGTTCGGCAACTTCAAAACCCGCTTTAACAGTCTTTTCGATTATTTCATCGACACTAAGACCGGAAAGATCGACAAGATCACTCAACCATTTTAAACTTAAACGCATTATCGTACCCTCCTAGTCCAATCTTTTGAACGCTTCCAGGAAGCGGACATCATTAGTATATAGATCTCTTATATCATCGATTCCGTATTTAAGCATCGCTACCCGTTCAAGGCCGATACCAAAAGCGAATCCAGTATACCGTTCAGGATCGATTCCAGCCATTTTCAAAACATTGGGATGGACCATCCCACTGCCCAGAATCTCGATCCAGCCCGTTCCCTTACAGACCGGACAACCTTTGCCGTGACATACATGACACGACATGTCGACTTCAACCGAAGGTTCAGTGAACGGGAAGTACGATGGTCTGAAACGAATCTTGTGACCTTCACCAAACAGGGAATCGATCATAAACTGCAAAGTGCCTTTCAGATCACCCAAGGTAATACCCTCGGCAACCACCAGTCCCTCCGCCTGCATAAATTGATGTGAATGGGTCGCATCGTCGTTATCGCGACGATAGACTTTGCCGGGGCAGATCAGTTTGATCGGCAGGTCATGCGCTTCCTTCTCCAATACACGCATCTGGATCGCTGTCGTATGAGTCCGCAAAAGCGTCTTATCATCGATATATAATGAATCCTGCATATCCCGTGCCGGATGCCCTTCGGGGATATTGGCTCTTTCGAAGTTATAATAGTCCAGTTCGACCTCCGGTCCTTCAGCGATCTTGTAGCCAAGTCCGACAAAGCAATCTTCGATTGCCTGCTGGACCAATGTCAATGGATGCAGAGTGCCGAGTTTTGGTGTATACGCATCTAAGGTGATGTCGATCTTCTCCGCCTCTAAACGTCGGGCATCTTCGATCCTTTTCAGTTCATCCTTCTTAGTTTCCAAGCCCTTTGTTATCTCTTCCTTGACAAGATTTACTTCTTTGCCGAAAGCAGCTTTTTCCTCTTTCGGTATCGTCCGCATCACTTCCATCAAACCGCTGACTCTGCCCTTTTTGGACAGGTAAGCGATCCTCAGCTCTTCAATGTCTTTGAGATCTTTGGCATCTTCGATTTTTTTAAGTGCTTCTTCTTTTAATTCTGTGATCTCCTTTAAATCCATACTACCCTCCTTAAAATAAAAAACTGCGTCTTAGAAACGATCGAAACCGCGGTACCATTCTAATTCACAGTCATTGTGCTCTCATTAGCTGTAACGGGCTTACCCGCAAATAGCTTCAAGAAGTGAATTCAAGAAAGTAAGCCTAGGTCTCTTACAGCCGATAAGACCCTCTCTGGAGACATCCTTTCTTTACTGCTCTTCTTTACTTCGCCTATATTTCACTATTATATAGAAATAATGATTAAATACAAGCATTTTCCCTATACAAAAAGATAACACAAGTAGTAAAATAGTTGCATAAGGAGGTATATTATGAAACTATCGCAATTGATCAGGACCTATCAGGAGAAGACCGGTTTCAATAATGCGACGATCGCCAAAACTTTCGGCGTATCTAAAGCGACCGTAGGACGCTGGCTCAGCGGTGACATCGAAAAAGTTCAGGAAGAGACTTCTGAACGCATCAGCAAGATCCTCGGTGTCAATGTGACCAAACTGCTCAATAATGATTACCCGATCTTCAAAAAACCGATTCTCGGTATGGCAAAAGCCGGTTATGATCTGTTGCTTGAAAACGAGTGGCTTGGCGAAGAAGCTTTGACCTACGAAGACTACTCCAAGGGCGATTTCTTTTTGAAAGTAACCGGTGATTCAATGATCGGCGAAGGAATTAAAGACGGTGCCCTGGTTTATGTCAAAAAGACCGACAGTGTCCCAAACGGTAAGATCGCCGTCATCCAGATCGGTGATGAAGTGACGATCAAAAAAATCATTTACCAAAATGAGACGATGATTCTTGAAGCAGCCAACCCAACGGTTGCCAACCGCTATTTCACCAAACGCGATATCATCGATCTGCCGGTAAAAATAATCGGTCAGGTCATATATGCCAAGGTCGTCTTCTGATGTGTGGACGTTACTTTTTAAGTCTTGGCAAATCATCACTATCGGACAAGATCAGAAGTAAAGCGAAACAACACTCCCTTTTCATCAAGGAAGGCGAGATCTTCCCCTTTGACGATGTCCTGGTCTTCATCAGAACCGGTGAGACGATCGATATCGATACGATGCGCTGGGGGTTAAAAGCTAAAAGGCAGATCAACGCCCGCAGAGAGACTATCGAAAGCTCAAATGTTTATAAAGGCATGCAGCGTTGTGCTGTCTTAGCCAGCGGTTTTTATGAATGGCGTGATCATATAAAGTATTCAATCAAAGCAGATGATCAGATCATGTATATGGCAGCCATCTATAATGACGATGGTTTACTTATCATCACCGAACATAGTTATCGGGATATGTTAAAGATCCATGACCGAATACCGCTTATTTTAAATAATAAAGAAATGCTCGATTACCTTTTCAGAGGTTATCTCAGGCATTCCCTAAAAAATATCACAATAAAAGAGGTGTAGACCTCAATCGCCCCAACACATATGGGTACCCTGTTTAAGTTCTACACCTCTTAATTTCGCCAATTCCGTAACGGAAACCAGTTGATAGCCCGCATCGATCAGATATTTGATCGCATGGTGATCCACGCAGGCATCGATTGTTGTAGGATGGATATCGTGCATCAGCAAAACGGCATTTTCAAATGTCTCATTTTTTATCACATCCATGATCGCTTTCGGATCACGGCTTTTCCAATCCTCGGTATCGATATCCCACAGGATAGCCGGCAAAGGGACTGCCTCATCGACAGCGGCGTTATACGATCCTCCGGGTGGCCGATAAATCTGCATATCGTAGTTGAGTTCTTCTTTAAACCATTCGACGATATCCATTACCTCACTCTTTGCCTTTTCTTGCGACAGAGTCTTCAGATTAGGGTGTGTGACCGTATGTGAACCATACTCCATTCCCTTTGCGATCCCGTCTTTCAAGATGATCTTCGTGTTAGGGCCAAGATTAGCGCCTACGCAGAAGAATGTTGCCTGAGCATCCCACTTGTAGAGCTCAGCTAACAGCTCAGTCGTGCATTCTTCATTTAAGCTTGGGCCATCATCAAACGTCAGAGCGACCGCCGGTCTTTTATCACTCACATATACCGGCTTTACATATTCTTCCGTTTTACCGATATCCATGCCAAGCTCAGCTCCGATGACCGATATCGGGATCGACACGTCGACGTCATACTCGTCAAAGTGACAGACAAAAGCGTCACCATTCAACGTGTATGTATAGCGATCGGATGTGATCTTCGGATAATAAGTATCCTCTAAAAATGCCACCGTGTAGGCATAATCGAGTTCAGATTTTTTCATCGTATAACGTAGATAATCTGATATGATCATCTGGCCTCTTTCACTGATATTGTCCTGCAATTTAGGATCATTGCCGTTTTTGTCGGTGATAAAAGATGTCTTATCGTTGTATCGATAGATTGTATATTCGCCTAACGTTTCGACCTTATAATCAAAAACCGTCTTCTCTTTGACATCTTTACACAAACTGCGCGCTACCTCTTTACCCTTTCTTGTATCCTTTGGATAATATGCCAGGCATGTGTTGGTCATATACCGCTCGGCATCACTGTTGACGCTTTCTTCCCCCATAAAGATGAGACTCTTATAAAAGAAGGAAATGCCAATAACAACAACGGCGACGAGGATGAGGCAAACAGCTGATGCGGCAAAGATCTTGACACCAGTTCTTACTCTGCGTCTTTTTCTAACTTTCACTGTTCTATTTGTCATATTTTCTACCAAGGACAATTCTAACACAAGGAAAGTTATATTTGCATTAGAACTCAATTGTGGTAATATTTACTAGCACCTTATATTCTATTTATCGGTAAAACCAGCCCTTATCCGAGTGCATGCATATCGGATTAAGCGATTTAAACTAAGCAGTGTGTTTTACAATCGATAAAAGCGTGCATATCAGTATCTGCATACACTATGTCTCCCTAGTTAAATGGATATAACGAGCCCCTCCTAAGGGCTAATTGAGGGTTCGATTCCCCCGGGGGACGCCATTGAGTATTACCGAAAACTTTTGTTTATCGTGGTTTTCGGTTTTTTCTTTATTCAAACCTTGATCATTTATCACCTAATTTTTGATGTAAAT
>CASEHR010000127.1 GCA_949287785.1 uncultured Bacillota bacterium
AATGGATATTGAAGTAGTCAAGGCCACCGAAGAAGAAGGCAAAACCAAAACAGAAGTCAAAGAAGAGACGATCAACGCGATGACCCCGCTTTGGAAAAAAGCGAAAAAGGATATCACCCAGCAAGAATACGATGACTTCTATATGCAGAATTATTACGACTACAATAAGCCGCTCAAGACTATCCACTACAGCGTAGAAGGAAATACTTCGTATACGGCTCTGCTGTACATTCCAGCCAAAGCACCTTATAACTACTACACAACCGACTATAAACCGGGCTTGAAACTCTATTCGCGCGGCGTACTGATCAAAGATGAAGCTAAGGAACTTGTATCCGATCACTTTAAGTTCATCAAAGGATTGATCGATTCCGATGATATCTCCTTGAATATCTCACGGGAACTCTTACAACAGGATCATCAGATGGAAGCGATCCGCAAAAGCGTCGACAAGCGGATCAAGGGAACGCTTGAGAAGATCATGAAGGATGACTTCGACAGTTACAAAGCCTTCTTCAAAGAATTCGGTGCACAGTTGAAATACGGTGCATATGAGAATTACGGTCAGAACAAGGATGAACTCATCGACCTTCTGATCTTCCGATCTTCAAACAGCGATGATTACACGACTTTAAAAGACTATGTATCACGTATGAAAGAAGATCAGAAAGACATCTACTACGCCGTCGGTGAAAGTGCCGATAAGATCAGGGAGATGCCACAGATCGAGCGTGTCCTCGACAAGGGCTATGAAGTATTGTATTTCTTGGAGAATGTCGATGAATTTATGGCAACTGTCTTAAGAGATTACGATGGTCATAACTTCAAATCCATCAACAAGGGTGATCTCGATCTTGAAAGCGCCGAAGAAAAAGAAAAGATCGAAAAAGAAAATGATGCGAACAAGGATATCTTAAAAACGATCAAAGATGCTCT
Source organism: uncultured Bacillota bacterium (assembly GCA_949287785.1). Classification (GTDB taxonomy): domain Bacteria; phylum Bacillota_I; class Bacilli_A; order Erysipelotrichales; family Erysipelotrichaceae; genus JAHHTG01. Next base: position 937 of record CASEHR010000127.1, read on the forward strand.
TGACAACGAAGTCAAGGAAGTCCGTCTTTCAAGCCGCTTAAAGAGTCATCCGGTTTGCCTTGTATCCGACGATAACAACATATCGATCGAGATGGAACGGTTTTTGAATGAGACCAATCAAGGTGTCGGGATCAAAGCCGGCAAGATCCTGGAAATCAATCCCGACCATGAATTGTTCCGGGCGATCAAACGCGCTTACGATGAAAAAGAGGATATCAGTGATATCGCCAAAGTATTATATGATCAGGCTTTGCTGATCGCCGGTCTGACGATCGAAGATCCGGTCGGCTATACCAGGATGATCAGTGACCTTCTTGTCAAAGCGATTGATAGAAAATGACCCGTTTTGATATTTTAGTCCTGTTATTCCTATTTATGGTCGGCTCGATCACCGGCTGGTTCATGGAACTATTTTTCAACCGTTATATCGGTAAGATGCACAAATGGATAAATCCCGGTTTTTTGCAAGGACCATACCTTCCGATCTACGGTTTTGGAACGGTCATCCTTTATATTTTGAGCTATCTTCTGGCTCGGGTGAGCATGGGCAGTATCTTTTTCGATATAATTCTGATCTTCATCTTAGCGTCGCTTTTGATGAGCCTGCTTGAGCTTATCGGAGGTGAATTCTTTCTCAGATGTCTCAAGATGCGCTTATGGGATTACCGAAATGAGAAATTCAACTACAAAGGTCTGATCTGTCTGCGTTTCTCCCTTCTTTGGGGCATCGTATCGGTCATCTACTACTTTTTAGTCAATCCATATCTGGTAAGTGCTGTCAGCCTCTTTACATCCCATATCGAATTCTCTTTTGTAGTCGGCATGTTCTACGGGTTTATCCTGATCGATCTGTTTGAAACATTGCATCTTTCGACCAAGATCGCCCATAATCTCAAAAACAGCGATCTTATCATAACCTTCAAGGATATGCGTTCTGACATTGCCAGAACCTTCGCCGAAAACCGCGCTACCTTCTTCCGTTTGCCCGATCGCAAAGATATCAAAGAGTATCTCGATCTGCTTAAAAAGAAACGTTAAAGATGATACTATATAGGTATGTTTATCGATGGAACATACCTTTTTTATATCGATGAAGTCGACCGGATCGTTGCGAATAATTACGCCAACAACGGATCGATCATCCGATTGGATGCCAAAGCCGATGGACAAGGTTATCATATAACAGCAGTGCTTAAAGTCGGCTACAATCTATATCATCCTGACTTCCGCATCCTGCCCCATGGTGTGATCGACAAGACTTATTGCGATTGCCACTGGTATAAGCCTGATAAACTCTGCGCACATATCGGAGCCTGTCTGCATCATCTTTTCGGTCGGGATCTTTTTGGTGAAGGTTATACATATGAAGCGAAAAAAGCGCAAAGAGAAAGCATGCGTGACATAAATAACAGTGATCTCAGTTATTACAATCGGATGCTCATTGAAAAAGGCAAGATGCAGACAAGAGAACTTCTGGAAAGAAGTGAAGAACAAAGATCCCGAATGATCAAGAAGATCTTTCAGGATGACATCTACTATCTTGTCCCCGACTTCAAAAAAGATGATCACTTATATCTCTCATTCAGCATATACAATAAAGACAATGACCACTATGTCATCAAAAACTGGCATAAACTATTGGATGACATCCACAATAACGCCGATGTCCGCTATGGTAAAAAAATAGAATTCATCCACCATGCGGACGCTTTTTCAAAACGTTCCCGGCGTTTTATCGAATTCCTGAGACAGATGAGAACAAACGATCACAGCTTGCATACCTATGATGATTACCGTTATCCACAAAAAAGATACATCTGTCTGGAAGGTGATGAAATAGACAGCTTTTACAGTTTATTTAAAGATGAGACGACTATCTTCAAAGAGACTGATGATCGGATCACTGTAAAACTTAGTGATGAAGATTACTATTATTCGCTGTCTGTCGCCGATGATCTTATCTGTACTAAACATAATATCTACCGCTATCGTGATGATTACATTGAGCATTTTACCGGTACCGATGAGATCATTGCCGGTTTCCTTTATGAAGCTGACAATAAGATGATCATCGATGACAACGATCTGGATCAAGTTTTGGACACATTTATCTATCCCTATAAAGGGATCATCGAATTCAAGACCGAGGTCGCCCTTGAAGAAAAAGATGAAATCGACGATATTTCGCTGTATGGCGATCTTTATGATGATGAACATGTGACTATCGATATCTTTGGCATTGATAAAAAAGGCGATAAAGTATCTCTTTTATGTGATACCGGATTCGACCATGATTTCAGGGTCAAATTATTGAAGACAGTCCTCAGGCAATTCGGTCATATCGAAGACGGACATTTCCTTTTAGATCTTGAAGATGATAAGGTGGCAGATTTTATTGCGAGTGGACTGAGCCGGCTTGACGAATATTGCGATATCTACATCAGTGAAAAGATCAAAAGGCTCAGTAAAAAAGCTCAGTACCGGATTCAGACCGGCGTCCGCTTCAACAATGGCCTTTTAGAGATCGACATCGCCACCGATGATTTCGATGTCGCCGAAGCAAGCGAGATCTTAAGCGCCTACCGTCAGAAAAAGAAGTACTATCGCTTGAAAAACGGCAGTATCATCAAGCTTGAAAGCGACGAACTGAAAGAACTTGACGATCTTCTGAAAAGCGTCGATCTTGATCTTGAAGTTCTCAAAAACGGTAAAGCGACACTTGATGCCTACCGGGCTTTCAGCTTAGACGGTAAGCTAGAAAAATTGAAAAAGCTGACCGTTCGCAAAGATCCGACTCTGACCGACTACATCGATGGTCTGAAAGATCTCAAGGATGATATGCGCGTGTCACCCCATTATGACAATATCTTGCGCGATTATCAAAAACACGGTGTCAGATGGCTGCTTAAACTCTATAGCTATAATCTGAACGGCATCCTGGCCGATGAGATGGGTCTTGGCAAAACGATCCAGGTCATCGCTCTTTTAGATACGATCAAAGCCGCTGACAAGCACTCGATCATCGTCTGTCCGGCATCACTCATCTACAATTGGGAGGACGAGATCGTCCGTTTCGGCAATGGACTGAGCTATCGTCTCATATCAGGCGATAAGGAAAACCGCAAAAAAGCGATCATGGAAATCGGGAGTTATGATGTCATCATCACCTCATATGACTACCTGCGCCGCGATATCGACCTTTACAGTGATCGGGTGTTTGAATATGTCATTCTGGATGAAGCCCAGAATATCAAAAATCAGAAAACCAAAAACGCTGCCAGTGTCAAAGGACTTAATAGCAACCACCGTTTGGCTTTAAGCGGTACACCGATCGAAAATTCCCTGGCTGAATTATGGTCGATATTCGACTTTTTGATGCCGGAATATCTTTTCAGTTACAACTTCTTCAAGACCAATTTCGAAACAGCGATCGTCATGTATGACGACGATGATAAACGTCATGAATTGAAAAGTCTCATCTCACCCTTTATCTTACGGCGGACCAAAAAAGACGTCCTGAAAGAACTACCGGACAAAGTCGATCATGAATATCTCATCGATTTCAGTAAAGAAGAACATCAGTTGTATATGGCCAACCTGGCTCAGGTAAACAAAGAGATGCAGATCAAGCTCAACAGCGAGAAGATCGATCACATTACGATCTTGGCAATGCTTACAAGACTAAGGGAACTATGTCTTGATCCCCGACTGATCTACGATGACATCACCACTCCCTCCAGCAAAATCATCGCCTGCATCGATCTTGTAAAGATCCTGCATGAACATGACAAGAAGATCCTCATCTTTTCGAGTTTTACATCACTGATCGATCTTCTGGCTCAGGAATTGAACAAAGAGAAAATAGCCTTTTATACCATTACCGGCAAGACTTCCAAGGAAGAAAGACGCGATCTTGTCGCTCGTTTTCAAAGCGATCAGACACCGGTCTTTCTGATATCGCTTAAAGCCGGCGGTACAGGACTTAACCTCACTGCCGCAGAAGCGGTCATCCACATCGATCCATGGTGGAATATCTCGGCTCAGGAACAAGCTACCGACCGTGCTCACCGAATCGGACAAAATGCCAATGTCCAAGTTTACCGGCTGGTCATGCGTGAATCGATCGAAGAGAAGATCGTCAGGATGCAAAGAAGAAAAAAGGATCTCGCCGATGCCTTTGTAGAAGGCAACGACGGATCCCTGACCAGAATGTCAAAAGATGACATCATCAAACTTTTTGAACGCTGAATGACAGACGATCATAGCGCTGTTATTGTGATGCTTCTTCGATACAGCTTATGGCATTTAATGATCTCGGATAACCGATATACGGCAGACACTGGATGACGACACGCATAAGATATTCCTTGTCATTACCCATATTCATATTTCCTCTGGCATGGGCGATGAGCTGTGGTTTTGAATCGCCCTGGGCCATGAGAAAACAGAAAGTGATAAGTTCCCTTTTGGCTAAGTCCAGACCTTTTCGTGTATAGTAATCACCGAAACAATTAGCCGCCAGGTACTCGTTGATCTTGCTTTGCTTATAAGCTTCGCGCATGTGTTCACCAAAGATCGTCACCTGGGCTCTGACACCGGCTTGTAGCCGATCGTCTTCTGTCGTCGTCTCAGCACTTGCCAAAGGCAAAGACACCCCGTTTCTGATCATCGTTTCATCAGTGATCTTGATAAAGGGCAATGCACGGCCATAACCCAGATAATCGGTCGCCTGATATATCATCTCTTTAATCAACACCGGTGACACCTTTTTCTTTAAAGCTTCATCCAGGACTTCTTCATATGCGTCATCTGCCCCTTCCCCGGCTAAAGAAGCCAGGATGACAAGATAACGGACATCATCTGTAAGAGTATACCCTTTTTCGTTTTTTACTTCATCGATAAAGCGATCCAGGCGCTTTTTATATTCACTGTTATATTCAATAAGATCGATCATAGCTTGTCGTACTCTTCATCGGATACTGCTTCTAACCATTCATTGGTCGCTTCTTCGCCAGGAACTTCAAAGGCAATATGTGCAAACCATGAATCCTTTTTAGCACCATGCCAATGCTTGACACCTTCCGGTATGACAATGACCTTGCCTGCCTCCAGGCTTATCGCTTCCTCGCCCCATTCCTGATACCATCCTTCACCAGCCGTACAGATCAGTATCTGGCCACCGCCTTTTCTGGCGTGATGGATGTGCCAGTTGTTCCGGCAGCCCGGCTCAAAGGTAACATTCGACATCGCCAGTGGTTCTTTCACAAGCGGATTGAGATAGCTTTGACCAATAAAGTATTTGGCGTATGCGGTATTCGGAAGACCAAGGCCAAAGCGGTTGATCTCAGCAAACTCTTCTCTATTCAGATATTTCATGACAAACCTCCGTTTCGTCAATATTTTATGCCGGTGCATGATGACTGTCTAATACTTAAGTTGTATGCTTTTTCATACACAACCGGTATAAACTCTTTGGCGAAAAGAGATATTAATCTATAATAGGAACAGAGGTAATTATGATAAACAAAAAAAGACGATATAAAATGAATGAAAAACTGCGCTATCGCTATGACAGCGTCAAACATGATCTATTGGAACTCGAGGAAGATGTCACCCAAAGCGTCCGATCACAAATGGATGAACTGGCCAAAGCGACTGAAGACGGGATCTCCGATGTTGAAAGATTGAAAGATGCACTTTTGGATGAGGTCGATCTTCTGGATGATGCCAGTGAGATCTTCCAAAGGATGCACCGCAGTACCTCACAGGCTGCCGATGAGATCAAGACCAGGATCAAAGAAGCACAGGATTTTGAACGGGATTCCGATAAAGGCGGTTTCTTCAAACCGAAACCACCCAATGCGATGATCGACTACAAAGAAGACAAAGCCGGTCATTTTGCCCGTGGCAATACCTTCTATAAACTCTTCTGGATCTTTTTTATCGGTTGTTTTGGCGGTGTGGTGATCGAGATGCTGTTTTGTCTTATCACCCGTGGCCACCTGGAGAACCGGGTGGGTCTGATCTGGGGTCCGTTCAATCTGGTATATGGTTTAGGCGCGCTGGCTTTATCATTCTTTCTTTATAAATACCGCAATCGCTCGCGGATCTACTCGTTTTTCGGCGGCTTTATCGTCGGCAGCGTCATCGAGTATCTGTGCAGTTTCTTCCAGGAGTTAGTCTTTGGCTCGACATCATGGGATTATTCAAACATGCCTTTTAATCTGAATGGCCGGATCTGTCTTTTATATTCGATCTTCTGGGGTATCTTAGGTATTCTCTGGATCAAGGAGATCTATCCGCGGATGGCGGTCTGGATCTTGAAGATCCCCAACAAGATCGGTAAGATCCTGACTTATTGTCTTCTGGTCTTCATGATCGTCAATTCCATAGCCAGTGGTCTTGTCGTCTATCGCTGGTCAAGACGTGATGCCGGTTTTGCGGCAGTGTCCACCTTAGATAAACTGATCGATAAAGTCTATCCTGACCAGACGATGGAGTGGTTGTTCCCAAATCTGGAGTTCAAATAAAAATCCTCATCAGAGGATTTTTTCAAATCAGGGTATCGGGATCGATATATTCACCACCGAGCGCCTCAGCGACTGCTTGACAGGTAAAATGGCCATCATAAGTATTGAGTCCATTCATAAAGCCACGGTCTTCTTTTAAAGCCTTTAGCCCCTTATTAGCCAATCTTATGATATAAGGCAAAGTCGCATTGGACAGAGCCAGCGTCGATGTACGAGGAACGGCTCCCGGCATGTTCGGTACCGAATAATGATTGACACCGTATTTTTCATAAGTCGGCACATCGTGGGAAGTCGTATGATCGCATGTGGCGATACAACCACCCTGATCGATCGCGACATCGACGATCGCCGATCCTTTCTTCATCGTTTTTACCATTTCTTCCGTAACGATCTTTGGCGCTTTGGCACCGGGGATCAGGATTGCCGCGATCACCAGATCAGCCTCCCTGATGGCTTTTTTAAGGTTGTATGAATTGGAATAGACGGTATGGATCTGACCATTGGTGATCTCATCGATCTGAGCCATCCGCCTTTGATCGACTTCAAACACCTCGACATCAGCACCAAGGCCGTTAGCCATTCTCGCCGCTTCAAAGCCGACGACACCACCGCCTAAAACGACGACTTTTGCCGGATGAACACCCGGTACGCCGCCAAGCAGGATACCGCTGCCGCCGTTGGCTTTTTGTAAGATCCAGGCACCGACCTGAACTGCCATCCGGCCCGCTACCTGTGACATCGGTGTCAAAAGCGGCAGAGAACCGTTACGATCGGTAACTGTCTCATAAGCGATAGCTGTTGTCTTCGAATCGATAAGCGCCCTGGCAAAGCTTTCATCGGCGGCAATATGCAGATAAGTGAAGACCATCTGATCATGCCGTAGGTATTTGTACTCCAGTGGCAAATACTCCTTGACCTTGACGATGAGATCCGCCTTGTGGAATACTTCATCCTTGCTTGCGATCTCGGCACCGACTTCCCGGTATTCTTCGTCAGTAAAACCGCTGCCAATTCCGGCACTTGTTTCAACGAGCACTTCATGACCCTGATCGATCAGATCATGAGCACCGGCCGGGGTCAATGCGACCCGGTTTTCATTGTTTTTGATCTCTTTAGGTACGCCTATTATCATATTTTCCTCCTAAATTCTGATATCTTTTACTATATGTTCGATCGTCTTATCGAGGCCGTTGTCAGCCAGATAATTAAAAAGATGAGTCAAAAGTTCATCGGTCTTCCGATGCATCATCCGCACCTTTCTGCCGCCTTCAAAATACTCAAGAGGACTGCGGTCGGTGTAATCGCTGCCTTTATAGATCATGCTGGCAGCGACCCCATCGCAAAACATCTCTAAAGCATAACGCGTAGGCATCCTTAAGGCAATGACGCCATCAGGACTGTTGTCAAGCCAGTATTCCCAATGGTGTTTATTGCGTCCTTTATGATGCATCCAACCCATCGAATATCCTTTTTCTTCCTTCTCTTTGTCGATCGGTGAACGATAACCCTGGTAATATTTAAAACCGGTCTTAAGTTCTGAATATGAGTACTTGCTCAGATCGTGAAGCAGACCCTGTTTATAAAGATGACAGCGAAAGCATAATTTGCCGACTTTTAGCTTGTGCTTTGTGATCGTCTTTAGATGTCCGATTACTTTATTCATGGTGTGTATTATAACCTTTTTACAGCATGGCAATGAGCTGATCAACGCTTTCCTCAGTCGTCGACCAGCTGGTCACCAAACGGATTATCGTCCTTGATGCATCGACTTTCTCCCAGAAACTGAAGCTGATATTCCTTTCCAGTTCCTTCATCTTCCGATCATCGACTTCAACAAAGATCTGATTGGTCGGATTGTCAAATACGATCTTATACCCCTTACTCTTTAAAGCGGCTCTGATCTTGTCGGCATAGATGATCGCTGATCCGGCAATATCCAGGTAAAGACCATCCTCGAAAAAAGCTAAGAATTGCACCCCTAAGATCCGTCCTTTGGCCAAAAGAGCACCCCTTTGCTTGATGAGGGTGAAAAGATGTGGAATACGCCCGCTTTTTACCACCAGCGCTTCTCCAAACAGTGATCCGCATTTCGTACCACCGATATAAAAGGCATCGCAAAGTTTCGCCAGATCCTTCAATGACACATCATTCTCTTTACACGCCAGTGCATAAGCCAAACGAGCACCGTCGATATAAAGTGCCAGTCCGTAGTGATCACATACCTCCCTGATCGCAATGAGTTCGTCTTTGCTGTAAAGAGTACCAAACTCCGTCGGCTGTGACAAATATACCATACCCGGTCTGACCATGTGATCACTGTTACCGTCATGATAAAAATCATCACAATACCGTCTGATCGCCAAAGCATCGATCTTGCCGTTTTGATTTCCGATCGTCAACACCTTGTGACCGCCGTTTTCGATCGCACCGGCTTCATGAACATTGATATGACCGCTGTCAGGACTGATGACTCCTTCATAGGGTCTTAAAAGACTATCGATGACGACTTTATTGGTTTGCGTCCCGCCGACCAGAAAAAAGACATCAAGGTCGTCGTTTCCGCAAGCCTTTCTGATGAGCTCAGCCGCTTTTTGCGTATACGGATCACTCCCGTAACCCGCAGTCTTCAGATCGTTGGTCCTGATAAGTTTATCAATGATCTTCGGATGAGCGCCTTCTTGATAATCTGATGCAAATGCAAGTTTTTCCATAATCCTCTCCTATTCAAATCCGAAGCCGTCAAAGACGGGTCTGCCATCATAATGCAAGGCTTCGATCTCACCTTTTAAAACAGCCAGGGCATTGTCAGCCAGTGCTTTTTGTTCGTACTCACCAGCATACACGCTTATCGGGGCAATGAAACCACAGCGTTCTTCGATCCCATGCAATATATCATCAAAGCGCATCAAACCGCCCGTCAGAATGATGCCGTCGACATGACCTTTTAAGACCGTTGCCATACTGCCGATGACCTTAGCGATCTGATAGATCATTGCCTGCCATACCAACGTCGCTTCTTTATCACCGGCCAAGACCAAATCATGGACCTTATCAGCATTGGAAGTACCGAAATAACTGGTGAAACCACCCGCAACACTGCACAGGTCACGCATCTTTTGCCTTGATTCATCCCACAGGTGATCAACGACATCGGTAACGGCTAAAGAACCCATCCTGGTCGGCGTCAAAGGACCATCGCCACCACTGCCATCATTGGAATCGATCATTCTGCCTAAGTGATGAGCGGTGATCGTGATCCCGCCATCGATATGCGCGACGATGAGATCCAATTCTTCATACCGTCTGCCGATCTTTTTGGCATAAAGCCTGGCAACCGCTTTTTGGTTCAGTGCGTGATTGATCGCTCTTCTGTAGACTCCTTTGATACCGGTGATCCTGGCCAGATCACAGAATTCATCGACGACGGTCGGATCGGACATCAATAGTCGACCACCGAAACGATCTTTGATGATCTTGCCCATCTGCACGCCCAGCATCGACGAGTGATACAGCCCACCTTTTGCTTCTCTGGTATCGGCGATCAGCAGATCATCGACTTCATAAGTTCCGCTTTTTAAAGAATAACTGGCTCCTCCACGACATGCCACAGCATCAAGACCATCAAGATCGATCTCACCCTTTTCGATAAGCTCATCGATCACCCGCATCCGAAAAGGCAACTGATCATTGATCGTTTCGAACTGTTTAAGAACAGACGAATCATGGAAGAAATCACCCGCAAATACCTCTTTATCATCATCATAAAGTGATAATTTGGTACTGGTCGAACCGGGATTGATAACGAATATTTTAAAAGACAAGTGTTATCTCCTTTCACTTGTCCTCTATTATACTACTGTTAAATGATGGTCTTGGTGTCAAATGGAAAATAGATGCTATAAAAACCATATCATAGCCACTCATAACCGATCGAAAGACAACGATCAGCCTGAGCTGTCTATATGATCCTATAAAGCCCTTGCGTGAAAACGAAGGCTAGGCAAGATATGACTGCAGTTGCCTTTTGATGTCCTTTACCATCCTGATCGCTTCTTCGACCTGTGCTTTGGCATCCTGGATCTTTTGTTGGACGATAAAGTCGGTAAAGAAATTGTCAAAGACATAATCAGCGATCGTCAGAAAACCACCGATATCAAGTCTCAGATCAAGATTTTTATCGACATCGAGCAGTTCCTCCTTAAGATCGACCAAAGCATCTTTGGCTTCCTCGATAGCACTTTGCGCATCATTGATCTTTCCGTGCTTGATCATCGTTGAAAACAAACCGCCGCCAAACATATCGAACAAACCCCAGCCACCAGCTGATGACAGGCTGTTATAGGCCTCATGCAGACGGTCTAAGGCGACATCAGACGCCTCGATCGCCTCTATAATCTCTTCCCGATAATAAACTTCCATCTTATATTCCCAAATACTCCTTCAATCCTGCAAAACTGGCTTCAGCATCTTTTCTGCCCAGCGCATAAGCATCTTTCAGCACTTCAATATCCTTTTCAAGACGACCGACAGCGAGTGGTTCACTCGGACCGATCGTATAGACGATGCCGAGTTTTCTCAAGATCTCCAAACGGTCACATTGCTCGTTATAGAGCTTGTTGGTCATCGCCAAAACATCGACAAAAGCCGGATAGTTACGATAGAACCTTTCGATGATCGCTTTAGGATAATCCATCTCCTTGCGATAATCATCATCTCTGGTCCTGAGGACGACGATTTTCCCGTAGCCATCATCGATAGCTCGATCAAAGGGGATCTTGTCCGCGCAGCCTCCGTCAAGATATGGCACTCCGTCAATCATGACCGGATCGGAAATGAAAGGCATTGAAGCACTGGCTTTGACAGCAGCAAAGATATCGCAATGCCCTTTTTCAAAATAAGCCGCTTTACCGGTCTCGCAATTGGTCGCTACCGCAATGAAACGCTGATCCGAATTATTGAAAGCATCAAAATCAAAAGGATATTCTACGATCGCTTCATCGAACAGAAAGTTAAGATTAACTATCTTCTTCTGCAATATCTTGACCTCATTGATATATCTTCTGTCATGCCGATGGCCGATGTTGATCTGTGCTGAGCGGCCGATCTGCCTTGACAGGTAATTGATCCCATTCAGCGCGCCCGCCGACACACCGATGACGCACTCAAAATACATATCATTTTCCATGAGGAAATCCAAGATCCCCTCTTCATATACTCCTCGGAAAGCTCCGCCTTCCAAAACTAAACAACCGTTGATCACAAAGGTATTCTATCACCTAACGCTCTTCAATACCAGCCAGATAGTCCGCAAGATCATTGACCTTCGCCAACGTATCACCATAGACGATATAGATCTTGCCGCACTTCATGACAAGATAGGCTTCACATTCCGTGTAGGCATACAGATAATAGTTACCGAATTCATCGTTTGCGAAATGGCCGGCCCGGATCTTCATATTATCGAAACCATTGGTCTTTCTTCCATGATCCACATCATCATTGATATAATACGCATCGATCTTTGCGGTATTGACACTCATATCATATGATCCGCCTGCAAAAACGATCGCATCTTCTTTGATCGTGATCTTTATTTCGCCGGTGAACAACAACCTATAAGTTGCTATTACAACAGCGATAATGATGAAAAGACCGATCACCTTATAAAGCGTATGTGACTTATGATCATATTCTCTTTTGCCGATATCATTTAAGATATACCGCTGACCGAAAACGATAAAACCCAAGGTAAACGCCATCAGAATGATCGCTGCATAGCCGGTATACCGGCTTCCAAAAGCCGCCATCAAAAACGTGATAGCTGCAATAAAGACGATCACAGCGAAGATCCGGGTCAGTTTCCTTGTGTCGACCTTCGCTTTTTCTTTTTCGGACATCGTATTGTAACCGGCGATCAGAAAAGCACCTTTGCCATAAAAAAGAGCGACACTCAAGAGAAGACACAAAATACCGATAACACAAATAAAGATCCGCATCACTTTTTCCTTTTGACCACAAAGAGAATGATACCGATGACGACGACGATACCGCCGATCAGAAACGGTTCAATATCATAAAGTTCGGCAGTTGATTTCGGATCACTTACATCCGAAAGGCTGAAACTCAGTTCACCGTCTTTCAGGTGATCATAACTGATAGTGTATCCATCATCGGTCTTTGTATAACCTTCATCATCAAAGACAAGATACATATCGGTCTTTATATCGATCATCAATGATCTGACATCCGCCCAGGCTTCAGCAGGCGATAAGAGGTAGTGATATGTATAGACATCTTCATCATAGCTCATATCCTTATCCGGATAGATCGGCACACTTATCTTATTGACAACACTGCTTCCGGCTTTGATATCCAAGGTATAGTCATACCATCGCATCATATAGTTCTGACCGTTATCCATAAACAGGTCACTGACGATATTGCCTGATGCATCTACTTGATACATCATCATACCAAAACAATAATTATACCAGTCGACATCACGCATATCCGTGTTTTTCTCTGCCTGTATCATCGACCAGAAAGTATCCTCTTTCACTTCGATCAGTTCAGCTGAACCGGGGATCGTCCGATCACACGACAGATCATCATAAAACTGCCACTTAAGCATCTTTAACGGTTCACCGATCACATAGACATCGATCACATCTTCGTGATCATCGATAAAGACACCGGCTTCCATCATGTCATCTTCAGCGCTTACTTTATTGAGCCCATTTATGTAGATGATCCGATCATCAGTCTTCGTAATAGCAAATGATGCCGCCGAAATATCACCTTCACCTTCATCTTTCAGATGATAGGTGTATCTAGTGACAAGACTGTTCTCATCGATCTTATACCGGTCATCCCTTAAAGGTTCATCGCTGAAGACCGCCAGATCTTCTTCTTCATAATTATAAGGGTCAAAGTCAAAGGAATAACGCAATTCTGTACATACCTTCTTACCGTCGATGTAGACACCATGATCATCAAGATCGTTCAAGTTAAATTCTTCAGCCAAGTAATAGGGTGGAATATTCCCGATCGGAAACAGTAAGCGCATGCTGATATCTTCTGCACTCGGATTATTAAAGCTGTATTCCACTTCGATATGACTATCATATGTCTTAAGTTCTTCTTCGCTTGTAAAAATATCCGGTACATCAAAGATCTTAAAAGTAAGTATCTCTTTCTCCAGGACCACCGGTATATCCTCATCACCATAATAAACAACTCGACCGTTCCGATTGCCTGTATAGTGAAGAAGCGCTGAATTAGCTCTTGTATCAACAGCCAATATGACAAAGATGATCATTGATATCATGCATATACGCTTTATCATACTCAGATTATAACATACCCATATTTATCATAAATCCTTAAAACGCTATAATGATTCCATG
>CASEHR010000128.1 GCA_949287785.1 uncultured Bacillota bacterium
ATCTATCTACTCCCTGTAATACAAAATCCTCTTCGATAAGGACATCGATCGCTGCCTCAGGATCAGACAGGATACGCTTTGCCTGATTCAGGATCGCCTCTTCGACGATATTGCGCGCCATCCGGCCGTTGCCGCTTGTGATATCCTTACGTCTTTGCACCGCATCGTAATATTCATATAAAGACCTGATCGCCTTGTCATCGATCTTATAGTCCTTACTTTTGGCGATACTTTGCGATATCTTGACCAATTCCTGCGCCGTATAATCATCAAAATGGATGATATTGGCAAAACGCGACTTGAGACCGCTGTTGGCTGATAAGAATGTCGCCATCTCTTTAGAATAACCGGCTAGGATGACGATAAAGTCATCACGGTGATCCTCCATTGCCTTGACCAGTGTATCGATCGCCTCTAATCCGAAACTGTCATCTTTACCGCGATATAAACTGTAAGCTTCATCGATAAACAAGACTCCGCCCAAAGCGCTGTTTATGACGTCCATCGTCTGGGGCGCCGTCTGACCGACATATTTGGCGACCAGATCAGCTCTGGTCACTTCGACCAATTGCCCTTGCGACAGGATGCCGACGGTCTTCATGAGCCGGGCGACAAGCCGGGCGATCGTCGTTTTACCGGTACCGGGACCGCCGGTGAAGATCATGTGTTTGGATACTTCCGCCGTCTTCAGTCCTCTGGCTTTACGGATCGCGGATACCCGGATATGGTCTTCCAGACTGAGCAGGTATTCCTTGACCCTATCGAGTCCGACGATCTCATCGAGTTCCTTTTGGATCGCCGCTCTTTCCTTTTGTCTGTCATCATCGAATTTGAGATCGATGATCATATCTTTATCGGTCATGATGTATTTCCCCTGGTAATCGATGACAAGCGTCTCGCTTTCATAGATCAGGGCATGATCGATGATCATATCGTAGATCTTCTTATATATACCTGCTAAGGAATCATATCCGAAATCAGGATCATAGCTTTTTTCAAGTTCTTCTTTGGCCTTATCGGTTATCGTCACCCTGATCTTAGCCTCACTCATCGTCTTATCGATGAGCTTGCGGGCGTATTCATCATTCAGACGCTGTATCGCCTTATCATCCAAAGGACGAAGCACGATGACATCATCGATCGCTTCCATAAACGACTTGCCATAGATATCACTCAACTTGCCGGCTTTTATTGCCAGGAATACAAGGATCTTGTCATTGCCGTCAAGATGATCGATCGCCCTTTTATTGAGATTGTTTCCGACATCGACCAGCTGATCCTTACTGATGATATAGCGTTTTGATAACGACAGGCTTCCTTCACTTACCAATTCATCGATCATCCGGGCAAAGACCGGATAGACCAGTTCACAATTATCAAAGACGATGAGGCTCTCTGAGCTCAGGGCACTGTAAAGATCCTGCACAAAAAGATTCTCCTGCGCTGCTGACTGATAACGATCGAGATCGATCGTAACGACATCGCCCGACTTTAATAATCCTTCATCCTTCAAAAGTCTGGCACAGGCTTCGACAAGATCGCTCTTGCCCAGTCCTTCCTTTCCTTCGATCACGATCGCGCTTCTGATCCGCGTTACATCATGACCTTTCAGATACGGCCTTCTTAAGGCCCGTACCAATTCCTCTATCGCCTCATCCTGACCGATGATCTTCGCTTTGAGTCTACTCTCGATCGTTTTAAAGACATCGAGTGAAGTCTTCTTATCCAAGACCTTATCGGTTATCTTCGGATCGATATCGTAGTCGTTTGTGATCGCTGATTGAAAAGAAGAAAGATCGAAGTCCCTTCTGACTTCTTCATCGATCCTGGCGTAGGTATCCGAAGGCGTGACCTTCTTTAACTCTTTGAGATTATTGTCATTGACAGCGATGATCTTTCTGAGATCTTCATCGCTTTCGACCAGAACATCATTGATATCGAGCTTTGTCGACCGGCCGAAAAGCTCAGCCATGAGTTTTTCCTTTTCTTTATTCATTATTCAACTCTCTTCTTAAGATATTGTCGATGTCCTTAGCGATGACATCCTTTGACTTCTTTAAAGCCTGACCGACATAGGTCAGACCGTCAGTATATCCCTTCTCCCTGAGATCGATCTTGCTGGTCTTGCCCTTCCATCGGAGCTCATCATTGACCGTTGCCAATACGACTTCAAGATTGTTAGGATTGAGTTTTGCCTGCTCCAGGTAACGGTTCAAAGCCTCGATGTGACCATCGACATAGGAACGGTTATTGTCTTTGCCGTAATCGACATTTTTAAGACAGTAAAGAAAGATGTCTAAACGGCTTTTGAGCGATGATGGTATCTTCGGCAGGCTTGGCCGGCTGACCACCATGACCTTTCTTTGCGGATCGATCTTGTCACGCATCGACAAAAGACCCTCATTGTCAGTGAGATTTGAACGGATATTATCGACCGAGACATCGTTTGTCTTTTGCAGTTCCTCAAACATCCGATCGATCTCGTCGAATTTACTATCTAACTTTGTCATCTTCCTTACCTTCGTATATCGTTCCGGTCTTTACCAGTCCGTCTTTTTTAAGCAGTGACTGCAGCGTAGAGATATCCGCCGACAAATCCATATAGTCATCTTCGTGCAAGGACTCATTGATCGTCTTCAGCGCTTCGTTGATCAAAACAATCGTCTTGATCAGCTGATCCTCGCTCTCCTTGAATTCTTCCGATTCTTTCGAGACAGCGGATAATGATTTATAGTTGGTCAGGATCTTGACTAAGATCGGCAGATAGTAATCATACAGTTTGCGGATCTTATCATCATCCTCTTCCTGAGCACTGATATCGATCTGCTTTAAAAGGGCACAGGTCTGATAGAGACCGCTTTTGATCTCTTCTTTCTGAATATCGACATTGAGCGAATCGATGTCTTCAATAAAACGCTGAGCCAATGATAACTCCTTTGGCTGAGGTCTTGCTTCGGCTTTCGGCGCCTCCTCTTTTTTGGAAGCAAAGGCTGCCAGAAGTCTGAGGATATCGTCAGCTGTAGTGGGAAAACGATCTTTGAATTCATCTAAGGACATGATGTATTCATCCCCCTTATTGATCACAAGATCGCTGATATCTTTATAATTGCCGCCCTTGGCGACCAGATAAATATCATCATATACCGCCAAACGATAGTTATCTTTAAAGAAGTCCTTTAATCTGTCATTGATGCGATCACGCTCTTTTGAGGATAATGCACTGTCTTTCGCTGTGTTTCTTCTTACGGTACTCGTCTTTTTTTGTCCGCCTTGCGTCTTTGTGAAAGACCAGATGATATAGATGATGATAAATATCGGCAAAAGAGGAGCGATCAGGCCGATGATACCGCCGACCAGGCCAAATACTCCACCTAAAACACCAAAAATATTGATGATGACAATAAAGGCAATGACCGATCCGATGATCGACCCGCCGCCACGACGATTAGGTGTTCTTCTTCCTCTGTAATATCGCATACACCATATTATACATTATTAGCGGTCTTTGTTTACAGATGACTTGCTTTTTCGAACTAAAAAAGACCGCAAAGGTCTTTACTTGCCTACACGCCAGAGATCAGCTATCGCCACAAATCTGATTCCGTCGGTCAGACGTTTAGCTTGTGCTCTCTGCGCCCGGTTATCGCCGCCGTGGACTTCATTGAGGATATCTTTGTCGACCATATAACGGACATATACGGTCTTTTTAAGCAGATACCAATCGGTGACGGCTTTCTGGATGATCCTGGCTCTGTCGATACCTTTGGCGATATCGGACATAGCTTCCTCTCTGATATCATCAGCTTTCTTCTGGGCTTTTTCATACAAGACATCAAATGATTCGTAGTTTGCTCGGTCGAGTTCCCGCTGGATCACTGACGGCCGTTTTTCAAAAGCCGAAGCCATGATCATATCGATATGCTCAATATCCTTGTCACTGGCAATGATGAAGTTCTTGTATTCATTCAATACGCCGTCCTTCTCTGTTGCGGCATAATATAGTCCTAAAGCCAAAAGATAATCATCGGCGACGATGATGGCATTGGAACGCCGCTCATCACTCATATAAAAGATATAAGGGCATATCAAAACATGCCGATCGAGTTTCATCACATCCTTGTATCTGATGATCATATTGGAGATCGAAGTCTCAACGATCGGAACATGGTAATTGACACATACACGGATATTCGGTCTTTTTTCCAGCATGGCATTTAAAAAAGCCCGTTCAGGGTCATCCTGATCACGACACAGGATATATTCTTTCAGATCCCCATTATATTCGCAATAATCACCGCTTTTTTCTGAATAAAGATAACTAAAAATACTCATTAAACATCTCCTCGTATTTATTTCTTTACTTTATGTATGATTGTATTCTTTTTTTAATACGCTTACAAGGATTTAGGGACAAAATTTTCTGAAAAGCTTTTTCATTATACAAAGCGACGATTTAATGTATAATGATGTAGCTGAAAAGGAGGTAAATTCGATGGAACTTGAATATACGATAAACTATCTCGATGAGAAGATCGATGAGATCGGTGCTTATGCCGATATGCGCTCAAACGACATGCCGGAAGATGTCGTCAATAAGGTGACTAAACTAAAAGACCGATCGGTGACTGTTTTGAACGATGTCAAAAACAAAGTTATCGACACTGCTTCAAAAGTCAGTCATGATGAAGAGTTCGCTCTGTTTCTTGATCAGGTAGTCGAAAAAAGCGAAGCGGCAGTTGAATACACCAAGACGAAGATCGATGAGACGGTCGCGATGGTAAGACATGATGAAAAGCTGAAAGAAGCTTCCAGACAGATCCAGGATACTTTTGATGAGATCAAAAACAATGACGAAGTCAAGGAAATGGTCTCTTCGATCAAAGAAGTGACGGCATCGATCTACTCACAGATCGAAGACTACATGAGTAAGCCGGAAACACAGGAAACGATCGCCAAAGCAAAGGTATCGACCGTAAAGATCGCTGAAAAAGGCGTCACCGCTTTGAAGAAACTGCTTAAAGTCGAAGACTAATCGTTGAACCAGAGCGCTTTATCGCTCATGGTGAAAGCTTCAAGGACGTTGTGGATATCCGATCCGTAAAGCCTTGAAAACATCTCTTTATCATCAAGACGGGCCAAAATATCAAGAGTCCGTCTTTTTTGTGCCTTTAAAAACACGACATCGATCCGCTCGTAGCGCGACACCTTGACGACCGCTTTGTCCGCATACTTGAGCGCATAGGATATCATCCGCTTAAGAGCGTTTATATCAGTATAAACACACTCATCGATGATGGCTGTTTCACTGTTGAGGGTCAATGAAAAGTAAGCGACAGGCTTTTCTTTCTTATATACACCAAAGAAATTAGCACCTCTGGCTTTATTGCGTTCGATCCGTCTTTGATAGTATTTCGTATCCCTTATCTCATAACCGTCAAATTCGCGCATCATCATGGCATACATATCAAGCAGTGCTTCCGGATCCGCAAGCGGTCTGATGACACCGATATCAACAGCTTCAAAGTCATATTTTTTAAAGGCATAGACATCTTTAGGATACAGGTCGATAAAACCGCAGGCTTTAAGATCATATGTCGGATCGAAATGAGCCAGTGAGACGAGTTCACGATGTTCGAGACAGTCACAAACCGCCCTGTACAGCTTGTCTTTGATCTTCATATCATCATCCTTGACGACGATCTTTTTGATGATCGATGCATTCAGCATGTGCTTGTCGATCTTGATGTTCAGGCGCCTTGATGAAAGATATGCGTCTAATTCATCACCTTCGAAATGACCATAGACGATATCGTCATCAAACTCATGATCAAAATAGTATTCTCTTTCCGCCACCTTGTTCAAGTCAGCTAAAGCCAACAGTTTGTCCTTGTCGTTTTTAGTACAGATCCTGATCATTTTTTATCCTTTACCTTGAAGCTCGCATCGATCACATCGTGATCTTCTTTCTTATGCCGGTTCAAATAAGCTAAGACAAAGATGACGACAGCAGCCAAAAGGACGATAAAGATAAGGCCCTTGATAAGCGGCCACAATAACCACAACACCAGTAATATAACCAGCCAGTACAACAGATCTTTCATTCCAACTCCTTTGCGATCTCATGGATCTTATCGAAACGGTGTTTGAGGCCTGATTTAGAGATCGCCTCACCCGTCTTCTTTTCGTATTCGGCTGCCAGATCTTTCAGACTGTGATCCGGAAATTCACGCCGGATATCGACTACTTCTTTCAGTTTATCACTTAAATGCGGATAGCGACCGTTTTTGAGGATAGATTCGATATCAGCGATCTGCCTCTGCCCGGCTTTGATGACCTTGACTTCATTGGCAATGTCACAGTTGTTGACCTTGGTGATGCTGTTGATCGCATCACGGGCGATCCGGACATCTTCAA
>CASEHR010000129.1 GCA_949287785.1 uncultured Bacillota bacterium
CGACTTTCGTTGAATCAGCATCCGGTATCAGTGCCGGTGGCCGTACAGGTCTGACATCAGTCGTAGTAGCATTATGCTTTGCAGCTTCTGCTTTCTTAGCATCATTTATCAGTGCTGTTCCATATGCTGCAACAGCACCGGCTCTAGTGATCGTCGGTGTTATGATGACTTCATCATTTAAAGATATCAAATGGGATGATCTATCAGAAGCTGTACCTGCTTTCTTCGCTGGGTTATTCATGGCTCTTTGCTACAGCATCTCATATGGTATCGCCTTTGGTTTCATCACTTACTGCATCGTCAAGATCATCAAGGGACAAGCTAAAGAGATCCACCCGATCTTATGGGTATGTACATTATTATTTATCCTAAACTTTGTCTTATTGGCTCTGTTATAAGAGTATAGATATAACACTTACTTATAGATGCGCTTAATATCAATGCGCATCTTTTTTATTAGATTGATATTGATGTCTGTGTGATAAAATACCAATAGGCTATTGCCTTATCTCCCTTGTTTAATGAGACACTATTTGAAACGATCATGTTATATAAAAGAGGTTTTTATATGAAAAAGAAAAAATCCTGGGTCTTCTATATATCTATGACACTCATCTTCCTGTTCTTTATCTTTTTAGTCATTGACTCTGTTTTGGTGCGCAAAATATCGTTGACCTCCGAAGAGTGGGATGCGGTCGATGATTAGTATCATATGGATATTGGCGATCTATATTTCAGTACAGCTCATCAAAGAGGGATATTATTCTTTAAGACCGGTATGGAATACCGATACTGCGGTGATGACTACAACACCGTTACAGCGATCGAAGTAACTGAAGGGGTAAAGATGTTTCTTACAGGATCGCCTCAAGAGGTTCAATCTATAAAACAGACTATTTAAATTATCGGGTTCTTGATATAACGATGGAAGTACTTACTGATTCATCAAGCACTGCCTTTGGCTATGAAGATATGTATGTACCTGTAGGTATTGATGTTCGTTTTGAATATATGGGTGCTGATTTTTACCTTTCATTAGGGGCTGTCAACAGCTTTTGGTGTGAACCTAGAGATTTCGATACAGGTGTAACTGATACCGAGATCAAAAATCTAAAAACTTTTATCGATGAACATCTGTTTCTGGATGAATAAAAAAACATATTAAAAAGAGCGGAAGTTTTAGACTTTCGCTCCTTTTATCATATCCTATTCAAATTCGACTTTGGCGACCCTGACGATCAAATGCGTACCGTAATAGAAACCGGTAGCCCTGAAATCAACATGTTCACCATTTTGTTCAAAGACTAATTCTTCATCATTATCGACCCAGCGCATCGATTTGATCTTTTTGGTTACACCATCTAATGAATGACCTTTATCATTGCTTTCATAAGCTACGACGACATCCTTCGGACCAAGTAGTGGCAGATCATGCACATAGACATATGCTGTACCATCTTTCATAAGGACAAAATCCTTTTCATGATTACAACTAATATCACACGGCTTACCTTCATATAATGATTCCTTAGCCATATCCGTCCATTTACCGATGATCTCTAAAAGTGCTTCAGTGATCTTGGTGATACCGCCTGTACCCGTAGGACCGATATTCAAAAGATAATTGGCACCGACTTTGCGGGCATGACATAACCTCTCGATCATCTGCCGCGGACTCTTATAATCAAGATCATTTTCCGCGATGCCCCAGTGTCTGTTCATCGTCTGGCACATTTCGGCAGTGACATATTTATCCATGCCTTCTCTGTTCATCGGTGTAGCCTGGCCCTGTTCAAAGGTAACGCTGTCGATCTCAGGATGACCGGTCTTCCCCTGTTGTGACAACCCGGTATTATTGATGATCATCGCTTCCGGCTGTAATCTTCTGATCATGCCGTATAACTCATCCAGTTTCCAGTCAGCTTCTTTCTTTGACCAGTTACCATCAAACCACATGCCGCCGATCTTACCATAATTAGTACACAGGATCTCGACTGATTTACGGATGTATTCAAGGTATGCATCCCAATCGGTATCAAATTCAGGTCGGGACCAGTCAAGCGTCGCATGATAGAAGATCGGTAAGATATCTGCTTCATTACAGGCATCGACGAATTCTCTGACAAGATCTCTTTTAGCCGGTGTATGCATGACATCATAATCACTGAAACCACAGGTATCATAAAGGAAGAAACCGTCGTGGTGCTTAGTAGTCAGGGTAATATACTTCATGCCTGCTTTTTTAGCTAAGGCCACTAACTTTCTGGCATCAAAATCACAAGCAGTAAAATTATCAAAGAGCTTGCGGTATTCATCCTTTGGTATATGATGCAGATCTAAAGTCCATTCGCCCTGTGCTAAACTGGAATAAAGTCCATAATGGACAAACATGCCGAATCCGCGTTTTTCAAAGTCAGCGATGTATCCGGCCGGTACTGGAATACTCATATCATATCCTCTCTTTCTTTCTTTAATTGTACATTATTAGTAATTGAATTTCGACCAAAACAAAGAAAAGAGCCGGAGCTCTTTCTTTGTGCAATGTTCTCTGAGGTAATCTGACTGAAGGTAAACCTTCAAATAAATATTATGACATTCAAAATTACAGAAATAGTAATATAAGGTCATATTATATTAATATTTTGCCAAATTTCTGAATTTAAGCGGTGATATACCTGTTTCATCCTTAAAGACCTTACAGAAATAACTCACACTGTTGAAACCGCAGTCGATAGCAATATCAGTAATCTGATCATCAGTCTCCAGTAAACGTCTGCGAGCTTCCTTGATCCGGTGTAAATTCAAAAACCCGTTCGGTGTCATATCAAGCGCTGACTTGAACAGACGATACAGGGCCCTCTTCGAGATTCCGACGGTCATCGCCATATCATCTGCGTCGATATCATCGCCAAAGCACTCATAGATGAAGGATAATACTTCTTTGATCTTGGTGTCATTACTTCGCGTATCATCCAGATCACTGAGATGTTCCTTATACAGGTATAGATAGATCTCGGATATCGTATTGCGCAGGATCAATTCATAACCAGTATCTGATCTTTTGATCATATAGGATCTCTTTAAAAAATCGATGATATCAGGATCTGTGATCTTTATGTATTTGATATTGGAGCTTATAAAAGGGGATATATATCGCTTATAGATGATCCCTTGAATATCATCAAGAAAATAAGGACTGAACAGATGTACATCCTGTACCGTTTTCTTTAAAGCTCTGGTCATGTGTAAGATATTGGTGTTGATAATGCCGGCTTCTCCCTTATCAAAGATCACTGGTCCTAGACCTTCTATCGTATATTCGATCTTTCCTTCATCGATATAGAATAATTCAAAATAAGGATGCCAGTGCCAGGGAACCTCATTGTCACGTTCATCATCGAAGACAATCGTTTCCTTGCTGTATGGAAACTCCTGATCGGCGGTGATCTCTTCTTTTTTCGTCTTATTATCGACATTATTAGTGTTGGCCATATCTATATGATACATCACCCCAATACATTTCTATGACACAAATAATAAAAACATTATCATCCAGATATCTGATAATGTTTTGGCTGATATTTATTATTCTTCAGCTATTTCTACCCGATAGCTTTTAAACATGTCGAATCGGCATTCTTCTACGCCAAGTTCTTTGAACCGCTCTTCAACTGACACAGAGTTGCTTGTCTGTTTTCCCGGAACCAGAAGGCCAAAGGGAACGGTGGCAAGATAGTGCTCTTCGCCGTTGTTGAAGGTTATATAATAATCCAAGGCAAACGGTTCGATGTCCTTTTCTCTTTCTTTGGATCTTACTTCCATCTCCAGCGTATTACAACCGAAGTATATCCATAGATTGATATTATCCTTGCTGACTTTTACCGACTCCCGCTCTATTACTTCTGTTTTTTCTCTTTCCTCCGATCCAGCTCAACCGCTTATCGCTAAAAGTACAACAAAAAGCACAATTAAGTATCTAAGTCTTCTACTATACATTTCCACAATCCTCCCTTACCGGACAAAGCTGTGTCCTAAATGTCTTCAAGATCATATTTAACGGTCATCCCTGGTATAGAGACCACTTCGGTATAATTTTTATCTTTGTATATAGCATATGCTTTTGGCTGATGGGAGCCATTATCAACGAGATAATATGGAATCATTTAGGCGAAAGTTGTTGTGGAAAAAACAATGACGATACTGTAATAATAGCTATTCTTCTTTTCATAGTTTTCTCCTCTTTCTGCCTGCATTGATAATAAATCGATTACTTATCTATTTCATATAGCTAAAAACAGTAAGCTACGGTTAATTGTCCTTTGGTTTATATCTCGTATAATATTCCTATATCTGTATTATACCATCATAACTACAAAATAAAAGCGTTTTCATAATATAATGAATGCTGTCATAATTTTATGAAAATGATCATTACCGGCCTTGTTTTTTTATATTGAGGTGATAGAAAGATCGATCTTTACTCTGCTTTATCTGCGTAATGCAAAGTTCTGGATCTAATATTCAGTTACCGGATGATCGTCGCTTCCTGATTCGTATCTGAATTTTTACTGATCAAAAAAAATACAATTTTTTAGCACTCTTTACTTGACAGTGCTAAATATAAGACTATAATGATAATCGAAGATAGAAATAAGGATATCTTCAGGAGGTAATATATATGTCAAGATATACACCTACAAGAAGAAGTTATGATCTGTTCGATCGGATGTTCGATGATCTGTTTGCCAGTCCGTTTGTCAGTAACACAAATGTCATGAAGACCGATATCCACGAAAGTGAGAACAGCTATACATTGGATGTTGAACTGCCTGGTTATCAAAAAGGTGATGTCAGCATCGAATTGGATGACGGTTATCTCAATATCAGCGCTAAACATGAAACGACTGATGAGGAAAGGGATACAAAGGGCAATGTCATCAGGAATGAACGTTACTTCGGTACCTGCTCAAGAAGTTTCTATGTCGGCGACGGTCTGAAGGAAGAAGATATCAGAGCCAGATTTGAAAATGGTATCCTTGAGATCACTGTACCAAAACAGACAAAACAGATCGAGACAAAAAAGACGATCAGTATCGAATAAACATAACTTTTCCCAATATAGGCAAAAGAGCACTCCGGTGCTCTTTTTTAGTCTTTCTGCATCATGATCTTGACGATCTCTTTATCCGTCTCTTTCATGCCTTCACGGCCTAATAGACCGATATTGCGGATCGTCCTTTCTACTCCTTTGGCTACGATGCCATCACCGCCATAAAACTCATTGCCGCTTTCATAAAGCAGATAACCCATGATACCGGCTTCGACACTCATGGCGATCTTGGCTGCACAGCTGGCTTTGGCACCATCACAGATAATACCGGAAGTGACAGCCAGAGAATTGACTAAAGTGTGTTCGATAGTTTTAAGGTCACCACCTTGTAAATAAGCGATACCGCAACCGGCAGCACATCCGGCGCTGACAGCCCCGCAATAAGCTGACAAACGACCGATACCGGTCTTTTCATGGATCGCGATCAGATTAGATAAAGCCAAAGCTCGGTACAACCGATCATCACTTACCTTAAGTTCCTTTGCATACTCAATGACCGGTATTGAAACGGTTATCCCCTGATTACCACTGCCGGAATTGATAACGACCGGTAATTCACATCCGCTCATCCGGGCATCACTGGCTGCCGCTGCTTTAGCGATCGCCCGATCCATAACACTTTCACCACGATATTTAAGAATGACCGATCCGATATTGGCACCATAATTTTTCTTTAATCCTTCATCGGCGATCTTAGTATTACAAGCGATCTGCTCATCAAGGACATCTTTGACATCTTCGATATCCAACGATTGGGCAAAATCGTAGATATCGGCGATATTGAGCAGACTCTTGTCTTCAAGACTGTTGTCTTTGATATCATCACACATCGCTACTTTGTCCTCTGTGTCCAATATGACTTCATCATCCTTCTTTATATAGACGACATTGGTGTGATAGCGGTCGATCCTGACTGTCACTTTGTGCTCATTTTTATACAAAGAGATGATGATATCGAAGATATGTCCTTTATCGATAGGCTGGATCTTTATTTCCGTATCCTTTAATAAAGCCCTGGCCCTGATCTTATCTTCCTTTGTCGCATCCGCAATAACTTCCAATACCTTATCCGATTTGCCGGCAACGATACCGATCGCACAGGCAGCTTCAATGCCCTTCAGACCATCGGTATTAGGTACAGTCACGCTCTTAACGTTTTTTATTATATTATTGGAAACACAGATCTCTATACGGTCGGGCAGATCATGCAGGTGATCTTTGGCAATACTGGCGGCATAAGCGATCGCGATCGGTTCGGTACACCCCATCGCCCTGATCAGTTCCTCCTTTAATATATTTACGTATGCTTTATACGCAGATCCACCTTTTTGCATATCATCCTTTCAGACCACGTGACTGACGATCCATATCTTCAACAACGATATCATATATCTCACCTAATGTACTGCAATATGCCAATACATCCCAGGGTTTATTGGTATGGAAATGGATCTTGATGAGATCTTCATCACCGACAGCCAAAAGACAATCACCTTCAAAATGTTCATTGAAATAATCGGTTATCGCATCCTCATCGAGACCTCTTCCTTCGATCAGAAGCTGTGTATCATATCTGTATTCAAGCATCAGAACCCCTCCTTTTTTTTCTATTATAGAACTTTTATGGTATTTCTATGAAAAATAGGTAAAATTGATCTATAATCAACACCGACAAAAGGAGAATCGTATGAAGGGTAAGAAAAAGCTGATCATCGCTTTGTGTTCGATCATAGCTGTATGTGCACTGATCGTCTTTGCCAGTATGAGTTTATCAAACAACGGCACAAAAGCTGATGTGGTGAATGCTGATATACAGGCATTCAACAAACTGATCGATGCAAGTAAAGAAGATGAATTATATGCGGATGTCCGTCTTGATCAAAAGATCGTCTACAAGAATAAAGAGACCGATGGTACTTTAGCCCAGGTCGTCAATAAAGCCAGCGGTACGAAGGTTACATATGTTCCGATCGATCCTGCGACCTTTATTGAAACTGAGACCGGATCTTTATCAAGTGCATATACCACCGGATACATCGGTACGATAACGATTCCCGATGCGAATGTTTACGGTGCTTCACTGTATCGTTCATCCGATCCTACCTATATCGACGTGAACATCTATGCCACTGAAGTCCTTGACTGGAGTGGTATTATCGGTGTTGAAGGATCACCGGCGGTCATAGCCGGCCACAACAACATCGGTGTCTTTGGTGG
Organism: uncultured Bacillota bacterium; assembly: GCA_949287785.1. Lineage (GTDB taxonomy): Bacteria > Bacillota_I > Bacilli_A > Erysipelotrichales > Erysipelotrichaceae > JAHHTG01. Next base: position 7,328 of record CASEHR010000129.1, read on the forward strand.
TTTTGGCGGTCTGAGTGCCGGCAGCCAGATCTATTTCGATCTCGGTTATGGTGAATTTATCTATGAAGTTACCGGTTTTGCGGTCGGTGATGCCGCTGACGGCAATATCTATTTCAACGGTACGGATGTCATCAGTTATGGACAGGGCGGAGGATCACAATTGATCTTCTATACCTGTTATCCATTGAATGCCTATCCAGCGACCCAGCGATATATCGTTTACTGTTCACTGGTAGATGGTACAGAATTGAGCTAAAGAGAATAACTATACCGGGCAAGATATATCTATCAAGCCCGGTTTTTATATGTGTATATGAACATCACACATTTCTGAATCTATAAACGTTATGATAGCCATATGATATCTTATCATCGTCTTTATCTTATTGATCGTCTCGGCTATGCGTCTTTATATTTTCAGAGATGTCTTTCACCATTCCTATTCCTCTATTGCAGGAGAAATATCACAAAATATAGGCAAAACTTTATAAGAAATTATAGTGTTGTATTACTAAAAGGCACAGTCATTCTATTAGTATGTATCATATTCTCTCTTTTCGCATCAACACTGTCTATTGTCGATATAAGTGCTGCGGCTATTATGCAGGCTTGGTCATATATCGGACAAGTGACGTCTAATATGCTAGTGCTGTAAGAACATAAAAAATGAGTGATGGGATCATAGTTTAAACTTACGGTAACTGACCCTTAACTTTTAAATATGAATTGTTGAATCAAAAGAAGGACACAAAACAAAGAAACAGTGTGAGATCGATTTCGTGGTCAATAAAGGGACTAAGAAATATTATATACAATCCGCATTAAATGTTTCTGACCCCGATAAACTTAAAACGGAGATAAGACCATTAAAAAAGACAAGGGATTTCTTTAAAAAGATACTGATCGTCAAAACTTCGATGAAACCGTGGACTGATGATGACGGGATCCTTCATCTAGGTCTTTATGACTTTTTATTGAATGAAAACGCACTTGAACAATAAGTTTAAAACTAGATATCCATATTAAGCACTAAACTGGTACCTGTAATTAGGACACTAGAAAAAAGTGGATACACGGTTTATATTACATTCCGACGTTTGAATTTAGATGTCAAAAAAGTGCTTTACATAGACTAAACTTGACTTTTTATCTATTCTAACTCGACAATAAAGCTCAGATATAATGTATATCAATGCATTAAAAACTCCTGATATTACATTAGATGTTATACAACGACATCATTAGTTTTATTCTATTCTTTCTAAGATATCACCCAAACCATCATAGTTGAGCTCATAATAGATGGTCAAAGTATTGCCATCATCACTTATTTCATATCGATATTCTTCCTCTCTATCAGAAAACTTTACGCTCAGAGTATTTTTATCACATTTGTATGATCTAACAATAACCCCATCAATCCCCGATGATGTCGTATAATAATCAACATAGATCCCAGAAGGGTAAAAAACACTAATATCGCCATACTTATCATATTTCAAACTATTTCCTTTTTCTCTAAAATTCAAACTTCGCCAATGACCACAGATACTCTTATCTTCAACGATGTTATAATAATCATCTTGCATCAATAAATCCGGATGATCTAATATCTCAGGTGCGATATAACTTGCTTCATCAGACCAATCATAGCGATCAAAATATGACGGATCTATTTCTTTTGTCGTACAAGCAGATAGGCATAATATAAACACCAATAATAAATATATCCTCTTGATGATCATAAGCCCCCTTTCAATCTTTCCATTTCTTCATCATAACTATAATTCGGTAAGCTGTTAAATATTTTGGTACCGTCTTCGTTTTTCAGAATCAAGATCGGTTTTCTTGGGTTATAACTATTATCTTGAAAAGAACACTCATAGCTTTCTTCATAAGTTTTACCATCATAGCGGTAATGTAGTGTAAGTTCTGAATCGATCAAATCAAAATAACCAATGGCTAAAGCATAACGACCATCTACTTTTCCATATCTGATCAAAATGCCATTATCCCAAAGGTTTAAAGATTCTGTCTCACCATCAAAAGTCATCCAAAATCGAAATATTTTATTGGTGTTTTCACCTATCATTGTATTATCAATATCTAGATCCTTAAGATTCTTGTTTGCTTTATCTCGATTATCGGTATAGGCAAACTTGATACAATCCAGTCTTCTTTCAACTTCAGGATCGCTCTTTGAGCATGCACATAGATTGATCAACATCACAATGACTGCGACGACCATAATCAAGCGGTATATAGCTGGGTTTTTATGCACCTCTTTCATGCTTTTCATATAATTTATTACTCATCTAGATCTAATTTACTGTAAGTCAGAAATATATCATTGACAATATCACATTTACAACTTAAAGCTTTTCTAAATTATTTAGACTAGAGCAATTATTTTTCAGCTGAGTTAGAATGATATGTCAGTTCATGATAATCGTAACATCTATCTTGAAACAACAACAATCTTTTCTAGATAATATCCATCATCTATCGCATCTTCAACAGTTTTCCAATCGTACGCTCCAGGATCTCTTATATATACCGTTGGATCATCTGGATCATTACTCCAATAATATGCATAAACAGTGGTATAATGTAGGCCTTCTGAAGAATGGTCAAATTGTAATATTACACGGTAATCATTGTCTAATGCAGTCATAATCCTCCGCTTAGTACTTAAACTATCCCAATTAGCATCCTGTCTATTAACTAAAGTCAAACCTATTGATTGAGGCGAGGAGTACCAATTAACATTACAAGTATCAGTTGTACGTCCCATCAATACATTTGCTTCTGCGACAGTTCCGTTAAAGGTCCCAAGAGATCTTGCTGCTTGATACAGTGACAGAAAAGCACAACCACTTTCTTTCACGCTATCAATACAATTTCCATTTTCAAATAAATTAAGGTCTTCATAATCATCTTGAGCATATCTTGGCATATTATATGAAACACCCCAGTCTCTACGATTTATATTATTATTACGACGTTCAAAAACTTTCCATTCCCACTCCGGTGTTGTGTAGTAAAAATCTTCATTAGCCTCATCAAAATGACAATTTTTGCATCTACTGTCAGCACTGATCTCGACTTTGAGTGGAGCAACTAACAACACTACATTAAACACAGTTAGAATAGTCAACAGAAACTTAATATTTCTTATCATCTATATATCCCCCTATAACTTGTTCATATTATAACATGAACAACGTTAATTATACACCAGTCAAAAAAGTAGGCCCTTCAGCCATTTTAAATGTTTTGTGGTCCAGTAGTTCGTTTCCGAATAGTGATGACCATTACGGGTCAAAAGCGATGATATCTGCTGCTTGATTCTTTTTAAGTTAGTCTTGATATCATCCCGCATCCTGATGAACTCTTTGATCACATTGCCCTGGTCTGTTGGTACATAGACCGAACTATAAGCGCCATATGCCAAAGCTTCCGCTATCATCTTGGCATCTCTTTTATCGTTTTTGATCTTTCTTTTACCTCTTTCGACTTTCATCGTCGTTGGAGCTAAGATGATACACTTGATGCCGTTTTTAAAAAGATCATGGTATAAAGAATATTCAAGACACCCTGCTTCATAGCCGCAGGTGATATCTAATTCATCATTAGGATTCTTTTTCTTGAAATTATCTATCACCTTGATAATATTTTTAGTTTCAGGTATGACCTGTGTTTGGAATAAAACTTTCCCTTCGCCATTTAGACTAGGCTCATAGATGCATACTGTGTAGTTTGTGGTATGGACATCCATACCGATTTCGATTATTCTTTTCATGTAACCTCCTATTGTATGCGGTAATTCCCGCATTTTAATGTTCACATCAAAGCCTAAGGGTAAATCCACGTCTTTACAATATGAGAGGTTACTTTTATTTACCTCCTTTCGTCATTTCATATTGTCTATATCTATCCGTCATCAAAGATGCCTTTACTAAAGAGATACTCGCTTATGTACTATCAACTTCCCTTAAAGTCGATTTTGTCTTAGAAACGGTCAATGATCTTTTAAGAGATCACAAAGATGAACTCAAGACCGATGCCCTCATCCATTCTGATCAAGGTGTACACTATACAAGTTATAGTTTCAGTGAGCTCTTAAAAGACAATAATATTCGTCGTTCGATGTCAAGGCGTGGTAACTGTTGGGACAATGCCCCGCAAGAATCGTTCTTCGGTCATATGAAAGATGAGATCGATATCACTAAATGTAATACTCTTGAAGATGTAAAGATGATAATCGATGACTATATGGACTACTATAATAACGAGCGCTATCAAGAAGATCTGGCTTATCTGTCACCATCGGAATACTATCGTTACTATATGACCGGTGAATATCCACTCAAAGATATAGTAAAAGATCCGACCATAAAATAAATTACCCCGGGGCAGAGCCCTGAGACAGGGCTACTTCGATGCCTGTCTCACTCGCTTTGTGGGCGGGGTATTCTAATCTGAGCGACACTCACATTATTTGAAAAGATATAATTGACGATAATCTTTTCATGGCAAAATGATAGACAAGATCATTTGCGTTACAAGAAAGATCTATATATCTGCTTACATCCATATAATAATATGAGTATCGCTTTTTGGTCTTTTACCACTTTGTGGTATGGTCTAAGGAATAAGACTAAGAAAGCATTATGTCACAAACAGTGAGAAATTAAACCACGAGTTGATTAAAATCCATATGATAATATCGTTATTAAACCATTGATACTTTGATTCTTGATGATCTTTGGTCCAAAATAAGATTGTAATGAAAGGGGTGGCTATGAAACAGAAGCTTTTCAATAAAGATCTGATCTTGATCTTACAAGGCAATGCGGTAAGCCTTATCGGTGATGTTTTGTATTCTGTGGCTATTTCATATTGGGTGTATGCAAATACAGGTTCCACAACTCTGATGGGATTTACTGCCAGCATAGGCATGTTTGTCAGGATGTTTCTTTTGCCGTTTGCCGGGTCTGTCATCGATAAATGCAATCGAAAATGGATGATCGTCATGATGGATGCTATACGCGGTGTTTTATTGTGTATTGTGGGAGCGATCGCCTTCAGTGGTCATTTAAGCATACAGATCATTATGTTTACCGCTTTTATTGCAGCTCTTTGCGGTGTCTTTTTTTCACCGGCTATCAGTACAGCCCTCATCGATGTCATCCCGCGTGATGAGATGATCCGCGGTCAGTCATTAGGCAATACGATCAGTTCGATCATCAATCTCGTCGGCGATGCCGTTTCGGGATTTCTCGTCATTACCTTTGGTGTTCCATTGATCATCGTATTGAATGGTATCTCTTATCTTATCTCGGCTTTTACCGAAGTCTTTATCGCTTTACCTAAAACCACCCAACAAGGACAGAAGATCACTTTATTATCGATGTTTGCAGATATGAAAGATGCGATCAAAGAGATCATAAACGATCCGTCGCTGAGAGTGTTTATTCCGGTTGCGATCGTGATCAATCTGCTTAGTGGCGGTGTATACGACTTATTCATGGCTTTTGTCTTAGATGCCGGCTTTGATCTTGAAGACTACAGCGCCTTTGCTGCTGCTCAGACGGCTGCTTCTTTGGTGGTGGTGTTCATCCTGAGTGTCTTCAGATTTTCAAACAAGACCAGATACGCCTTATTTTCGGTCGGTTTTATCGGCTCGGGACTATTCTATCTCATCGTCTTCAACAATTCGTCATTCTGGGTCATGCTGATATGTCTTTTCATCGCTTCCGGACTCAATGTATTGGGTAATTCGATCTTCAGCGCTGCCCTGTCCTTAGCTTTACCAGAACTCAACAGAGGGGCGATATTGGGCTTCTTTACAGCAGCATCCGTCGGTGGTTCAGCTCTTTCTTCGCCACTTTACGGAGTGCTTTGCGACATCATTCCGATCCATATCGTCTTTACAGCCGGTACGATCATATCTTTTATTCCTATAATCTACATGTGTATAAATAAACATATCAAAAGATTCATCTTGGAAAATTAGGAGGAAAAATGAAATCACTGGGTAAAAACATCGCTGAAAAACGCAAATTACTGCACATGACACAGGAAGACCTGGCAGACAAACTCGGCGTAACTTCACAAGCCGTCAGCAAATGGGAAAACGATATCAGCATACCGGATATCACTCTTCTGATCGAACTGGCAGATCTGTTCAACATCACTCTTGATGAACTGGTACGAAACAAAGAACCGGAAACCAAGCTGGTTGCCGAGGAAATCCGCAAACCGGTCGATAAGATGGTACTTAAAATCATCGTCGACTGTGCTGACGGAGATAAGGTAAAGCTCAATCTGCCGATCTCTTTGGTCAGGATGTGGTTGTCATTATCGGCGGAAAAAAGTGTCAAGATCGGTGATATCGATCTGAGTAATATCG
>CASEHR010000130.1 GCA_949287785.1 uncultured Bacillota bacterium
TTTATCGACGGTCTCTTTGCCTTTGGCGGTGATCTTCAGACTCACACTGCGGCGATCTTTGCCCTCATAACGCATGATCATGCCGTTTTTGATAAGACCGTCGATGATCTTTGAGATCGTCGCCGGCTTCACTTCGTAAGCTAGTGCGATATCGTTTTGTGTACAGCCATCATGCATCGAAACATAGCGCAAGACCTTGGGCTGACCTTTGGATATCCCCAGCATCTCTCTTTGTGGACTTACGATATTCTGGAGCAACTGATTCAAACGAAAGACCATGGTATTCAATCTGACCACATTCTTTCCCTCCTAATTATTAGCTTACTAATATTATAATCGGGCATCACCCTTTTTAAAAGACCGATAAAAGACTATAATGCAATAAAGGAGAACGATTATGTGTACTGCTATAAACTATATCAGCAAAGATCACTACTTCGGTCGAAATCTCGACCTTGATTACAGCTTCGATGAAAAAGTCTGTATCACCCCACGGCAATATCCCTTCAATCTCAAAAACGGCACCCTGTATCACAATACCTATGCCCTGATCGGGATGGCGACCGTCATCGGTAATTACCCTTTGTATGCGGAAGCCGCTAATGAAAAAGGCTTATGTATGGCCGGTCTCAACTATCCTCATCATTCGATGTACAAAGCCCAAAAAGACAGGATCGCTATCGCTCAGTTTGAATTCATTCCCTATGTTTTAGGCCAGTGTAAGACAGTCGATGAAGCCAGAGATCTCTTAAATAAGATCACTCTTAGCGATACCCCCTTCAGCAAAGATCTGCCGGTCACGATCTTGCATTATATCATCGCCGACGAGAAGGAAGACATCATCATCGAACATGATGAAAACGGTTTTGTCATCTATGATGATCCTTATGGTGTCCTGACTAATAACCCCGATTTTTCCTATCACTTAGAGAATATCAAAAACTACATGCATCTGAGCGCCGTCAATGCCGTCAACCGTCTTGATGGAAGGCTAGACCTGAGACCGTATGCTGAAGGAATGGGTGCGATCGGTCTGCCTGGCGACAGTTCCAGCGCTTCCCGCTATATCCGGACCGTCTTCAACAAGTTCAACACCGTGACCGATGGTTCAGAAGAAGACAATGTATCGGCTTTTTTCCACATGCTCGATAATGTGTCGATGTTGAAAGGCTGCGTCAAAACCGTAAGCGGACGCAACGATATCACGACCTACAGCTGCTGCATCAACGCTTCTAAAGGTTATTATTACTATAAGACATATGATAACAGCCGTATATCGCTCATCGATATGCACAAGGTCGATCTTGACAGTAAGACATTATATATCTACGATCTTAAAGACAAACCTGATATCGATCATCAAAACTGATCGAGATACCGGTCTCTGATCCTTTGGATATCATCATGGTCCAGCCCGTATTCCGCTAAAAAATAATCTTCGTAAGTGGCATAAAGCTTTGTGATCGCATTTAAAGATCCTTTGATCCAATCGACCTTACAAAGCCACGCATCACTTATCGGAAGTTTCAGGACCTTGGAATAGTACTCCTTGTAGATCAGCGATGACTTCATGTAATCCTCAATGATCTCATCTTCATCGGCTCCCAAAAGAAGCTCGATGATGGCGGCACAGACACCGGTACGGTCTTTACCGGCACTGCAATGAAAATAGATCGGCACTTCTGTATCTTTGATATAACCGATAACTTTACGATAAGCCTGATTGTCAAAGGGCAACTTGCGGTATATATGCGCCATATAATCACCTTCAAAATCATTATCGAAGGTATTGAGATCATCGTTTTTCTCCATCGCTTTACTGATGGCGGGTATGTGCTCATAAAGACAGCCATCGGGAATATACACCTGACCGCCCCTTATGACCTCATCATCGCCCCTGAAGTCGATGATATGCTTAAAACCGATATCCCTGATCGCTTCCTTGCTTTCGAATGATAATCGATTATAGATAAATGCCGGTCCACGATAAAAGGCATGACTTACGATCTTTCTTCCGTCATGCATCCTGATGCCAGCCAATGAGCGAAAATTGATCAAATCGATACTCATGTAACTATTATAAGTATTTCTTGTTATAATTTATATGGAAATGGAGCAAAGAAGAATATGAAACCTACATTAGTGATCTTAGCTGCCGGGATGGGTTCCCGTTACGGCGGCCTCAAACAAGTCGACACCGTCGGCAATAATGGCGAAGCTATCATCGATTTCACCATCTACGATGCTATCAAAGCCGGTTTTGAAAAAGTCGTCTTTATCATCCGTAAGGAACACGAAGAGCTCTTTGAAAAAAACCTCGCCAGCAAGATGCGCAAGAAGATCGAAGTAGCCTATGCTTATCAGGACCTCAACGATATCCCAGCCGGTAACGAAGTTCCTGAAGGAAGAGAAAAGCCATGGGGAACGACCCATGCCTTGCTGGCTTGCCGGGATATCATAAAGGATGATCCGTTTATCATCTGTAATGCCGATGATTTCTATGGTCGTGATTCCTTTATGAAAGTAATGGATTTCTTCAAGACGAGTACTGATCCGCAAGAGTACTGCATGGCCGGTTATAAATTAGCTAACACGATGAGTGACAACGGTACGGTCACCAGAGGATTCTGCTTAGAAGAAAACGGATATCTGACTGATATCAAGGAAGTAACCGATATCAGAAAAGTCGGCGATAAGGCTTTTGTGAACGATGAAGAAGTGAGTACAGATACGGTCACTTCGATGAACTTCTGGGGCTTCAAGCCATCGATCTTCACCAAATTAAACGATCTGTTTAAAGAGAACCTGCCAAAGGGCATTGAAACGAATCCTTTGAAATTCGAAGCTCTTTTGCCAAATGACATCGGGACCCTTGTCAAAAACGGAGCCTGCAAAGTCAAAGTACTCACAAGCGATGATGCATGGTTCGGCGTTACCTACAAAGATGATAAACCGGAGGTCGTAAAGAAGATCCAAAGCTACAAAGATGCCGGCGTATACCCATTTGATCTCTGGCAATGAAGATCATCCTGGCTTCCGGATCACCGCGCCGAAAAGAGCTCCTGGCGCAGATCGAACTTCCCTTTGAAGTCATCACCAAAGAGATCGACGAGACTCTGGATAACGAAGGGTCGCTGCGCGATCAGATCGAGACCCTGTCTTTTAAAAAAGCTCTGGCGGTCTTTCAGGATCACAAGGACAGGATCGTCATCGGCGCAGATACCCTGGTCACGATAAATAACGAAAGACTGGGCAAACCCAAGGATGAAGAGGATGCTTACCGGATGCTCAGTGAACTTTCAGGTAAGACTCATGATGTCATCACCGCCGTCAGCATCATCTCCCCAAAGATGTCCGAGACCTTCTCATCGGTATCGATGGTCACCTTCTATCCGATGAGTGACAAGGAGATAAGAGAATATATCGCCTCGAAAGAACCGATGGACAAAGCCGGTGCATATGCAATCCAAGGCTTAGGTGCTAAGTACATCAAAGGCATTGTTGGTGATTATTATGCAATTATGGGCTTGCCTATTGGCGAAGTTTATCATAGAATATTAAAGCACTTCGAATAGTGCTTTACGCCGATATGGTATAATGGTAACACAAATCCATGGTAAGGATTAGCTCTCAGTTCAATTCTGGGTATCGGCACCACTTGTTATAGACCGGTATTTAAAAACGCCGGTTTCGATAAAAGTCCCAAGGGACTTTTTTATATATCCATCAATGAAAAGTATCATCCATTCTCTTTATATCATGACCAATATCTGTTATCATTACCGTGAATTTTAAATCTTATATAACTGATATTTCAAGTTTAAGGGGTGTGTCATGAAGAGAATAAGCAAAGCCGTTTTGATCGCTGTCAGTATTTTTATGTTAGTATCCGGCATGACTATCAAAGCAGATGAAAACATAAAGACGATCATATCGTGGTCATTTAGTGATGAAGGACTGATCAAAAAGGATGATACCTGGTATCTCCATGTCGAAGAAAGCAGCCTGGAAGATATCGATACGATATTGCCGGAAACGATAATAGCTGAGTTTTCCGATGAAGAAGAAAATATAAGCGGCGAAGAAACAACAGATGACGAAATAGGCTCGTTAGACAATACAGTCAATATTACCTGGGAAAGTACAGATATCGACCCAAGTCTTGATCCAAAGGTATTATATGCTTCATTGCCTTCAAACTATGTATTGACAAATAGTGAAGAAAAGATCGCTTTGACCGTCATTATCGACAAAGACGATCCTGACATCGAAGAAGAAACAGATACGATCATCGACGATGAAACAGAAACAGTCATAGAAGAAGAACCGATCACATACAGTATCGCTGATTTCGATGAGCTCATAATCAATGAACCAAAACCATCAGGAACAGTCATCAATCTCTTCGATTATTGGTCTGCGAATAAAGAAACTGAGCAAAAAAACATAACCGAAGAAGAAGCCACATCTGGCATCAAT
>CASEHR010000131.1 GCA_949287785.1 uncultured Bacillota bacterium
ACAGATGGTCCTTGATGAAAGCGGCTATCGGATGTATCTGGAAAATGAAAACGAGACCGAACGTTTGGAGAACATCAAAGCGCTCATTGACGATATCAGCGAATATCAGGTGATCTATCCTGAATCAAGTCTTGATGAGTATTTGCAGATGATATCTCTCTATACCGACAAAAACAGTGAAGAATTCTCCGACAGTGTCAATCTCATGACCATCCACAGTGCCAAAGGTCTGGAATTTGATGTCGTATTCGTGATCGGAATGTCAGAGGGCGTCTTCCCCAGCGAATTGTCTTTGAGCGACGGCGAAAAAGGGCTGGAAGAGGAAAGACGGCTGGCTTATGTCGCATATACCAGAGCCAAGCGCAAGCTGTATCTCACCGACAACAACTCGTTTTCCTTTGTCACTAAATCGACTAAAAATGCTTCCCGTTTTGTCCTAGAGATCCCCGATAAGTATATTGACGACCTTTCAAGCAGTCCTAAAACCGATGAGCGCCGGTCGATCTTTGATCAAGAGAAGACTGATGATCAAAGATCACCGAAAACACCGCTCAAAAAAGGTGATAAGGTCAGACACGTAGTATTTGGTGAAGGGGTCGTTGTCGCGTTCGATAATAAGTTCGCTACGTTCGCCTTCAGTTATCCCCATGGCGTAAAGAAGATCTTGGCAAGCCATCCTTCACTGGTAAAAAAGGAGGTATAAGGAGGAATATGAAAAAGATCATCATCAGTTTATTAGCGTTATTAATGTTGGCAGGTTGCACAAATCAAGAACCGTCACCTTCTCCATCCGAAACATCAGACACCTTATCCGGCTGTGTCTTTGGTGAAGAGTGCGAAACGGATGAAAGTGAAGAGCCGGCTGCCAGTACTTTGATGGATTGGGATATCATTGAATTCAGTGATTCGCTCGATTATGTCGATGGTACAGAGGTCCTGTTCTACAGCTTTGATGATTGCCCTTATTGCCGGGAAGCGATCCCGGTCCTCGATGAGCTCATTGACGAATACGGCTACGATATCTACTATGTCCATACCGAAAGAGATCAAAGAGAAGCCGGCAATGATGATTATGACCGTATCTATGCCTATTTCAAGGATGTGATCGAGGCAGCCGGTGAGGATGCGATGTACATGCCCAGTGTCTTTTTCATCAAAGACGGTACGATCGTCGGCTATCATGTCGGCACAGTCGACAGTCATGATCCCTCTGTCAGTAAGATGACGGAGGATGAGGTCAGAGAACTCAGTGATATTTATCGCGGATATCTCGATCAGATGGCCTAAAGTCTTTACTTTAAAACGGAAAAAAGTTATAATCCAGGTACTAGGGGAGTAGTTGACCTGATGGTTATTAAGCCAACATACCGATGAATATCTGGCTTGATATTAAATAACGAGACCTAGGCTTTAAAAGGCCATAGGTCTTTTTATATGTAAAGGAGTCAATATGAAAGATTATCAAAAGAGTATCCGGGATCTTGAAAAGGAGCTGGATACCAGTGCGAGCGAAGGCATTAAAGAAGCTTCCGTCGCCCAACGAGTCTCGACATACGGCAGAAACGAACTCAAAGAAGAGAAGAAAGAGACTCTGCTTGTAAAGTTTCTGAAGGAATTCACCGATCCGCTAATCATCATCCTGTTGATAGCTGCTCTGGTGTCTGTCCTTGTCGATCCAAGTGAATGGATCGAAAGTGTGATCATCCTGGTGGTCGTCCTCATCAATGCGATACTCGGTGTCTATCAGGAAAACAGCGCTGAGAAGTCACTTGAAGCACTCAAGAAACTATCATCGCCAAGCGCAAAAGTCATTCGTGAAGGTAAAAAGATCACTGTCCCGTCAGAGGATGTCTGTGTCGGTGATCTTCTGGTCATCGAAGCCGGCGATTATATCGCCAGTGATGCCCGCATCGTCGAATCGATGCGCATGCAGGTCGATGAAAGTGCCCTAACAGGTGAATCGGTACCGGTCGATAAGACGTCCGGGGTCATCGATGAAGATGAATTAGCTCTTGGTGATCAGAAGAATATGGTCTTCGCCTCGACAATGTGCACATATGGCCGCGGTCTGGCGATCGTCACGTCAGTCGGTATGCAGAATGAGATCGGTAAGATCGCCGATATGCTCCAACAGAGCGATGACAATACGACCCCACTACAGATCAAGCTGGCTCAGATCTCCAAGATCATCGGTATCATGTGTATCGCGATCTGTGTCGTCGTCTTTGGTCTGGAACTTCTGACAGGTATGGGCGTCTTGGATGCCTTTAAGACCGCTGTCGCCTTAGCTGTAGCAGCGATCCCGGAAGGATTGGCGACGGTCGTAACCATCGTCTTGTCGATCGGTGTCTCCAAGATGGTCAAATACAACGCCATCGTACGTAAATTGCCGGCTGTTGAAACTTTAGGGTGCTGCAGCGTCATCTGTTCGGATAAGACCGGTACGCTCACCCAGAATAAGATGACAGTCGTCAGGACTTATACCAAGCTGTCCGGCAACAAGCAATTCACAAATGCCGCGACCGATGACGTCAAACAGATGTTGAAATACTTCACTCTTTGCAGTGATGGTGATATCGTCCTTGAAAAAGACGGCAGTTTCAAAAGTATCGGCGATCCGACAGAGACAGCTTTTGTCTACGCTTCACATCTTTTAGGTGATGAAAAGAAAGAGCTCAACAGTATCAATCCGCGGATCGAAGAGATCGCCTTTGACTCAGACCGCAAGATGATGTCGGTCTTTGTCAAGGATGGTGACGGTATCTTACAGATAACCAAAGGTGCACCCGATGTCATCATGAGCCGTTGTGTCGATACTGATCTTGATGAAGCAAGAAAGGTCAATGAAGAGATGGCAGATGCTTCATTACGGGTCTTGGCAGTAGCGACAAAACGTCTGGCGACAATCGAAAACGAT
>CASEHR010000132.1 GCA_949287785.1 uncultured Bacillota bacterium
TGCCTGCTGATAATCGACAATCTGCGTAAGAAATTTGAATGATACAGATAATATCATTAAAAGGTATGGCCAAAGCCATGCCGTTTTTTATTCATGGATCTTAAGATTGTGCAGAATCTTGATGAATACCGGATCATCATGATCGACGATCATCGCTAGACGATGATCTTTTTTACTTAAAACATGTAAACTCTTACATGAAAACTTTTTTTCAATGTAATCGTTTACTTATTATTTATTTCACATATTGTGTTGACATTGCTCAGGTGAATATGCAAAATAAGCCTTGTGAATAATATCTCATTCACATGGAGGAATAAAAATGACAGAGAAAAAGCAAATACCTGCCTATCAGAAAGAAGTCAATGACTTAGTCGCCAAAGCAAAGTCGGCACTCGCTGAATATGAAACATACGATCAGGATAAGATCGATCACATCGTTGCGAAGTGTTCGGTAGCTGCCTTAGATCAGCATGGTAATCTGGCCAAAGCCGCTATCGAAGAGACCGGCCGGGGTGTCTTTGAAGATAAAGCTACTAAAAATCTCTTTGCGTGTGAACATGTGGTCAATCATATGCGTCACCTTAAGACCGTCGGGATCATCAAAGAAGATGAAGTGGAAGGGATCGACTATGTGGCCAGCCCGGTCGGGATAATCTGTGCGATAACACCGGTGACCAATCCGACATCAACAGTCATCTTCAAGTCCCTGATCGCCTTGAAGACCCGCAATCCGATCATCTTCGCCTTCCATCCCAATTCCCAGAATTCTTCAAAAATGGCTGCAAAGATCGTCTATGAAGCAGCTTTGAAAGCCGGTGCACCGGATAACTGTATCGGGTGGATCGAGCATCCATCCATGGATGCGACAAACGCACTGATGAACCATCCGGATGTCGCGACGATCCTGGCTACCGGCGGCAACGCGATGGTCAAAGCTGCCTACAGCTGCGGCAAACCCGCTCTGGGTGTCGGCGCCGGTAATGTACCGGCATATATCGAAACAACTGCCGATCTGAGACAAGCCGTCAACGATATCGTCATGTCCAAGACCTTTGATAACGGTATGATCTGCGCCAGTGAGCAGGCAGTCATTATCGATAAGGAAATCTATGATGATGCCAGATCTTTATTCGAAGAGTATCATGTTTACTACTGCACTAAAGAAGAGAAAAAGAAACTCGAGAACTTCATGTTCAATAACGGCAGACTCAATGGTGATGTTGCCGGTAAAAGTCCTGGCTGGATCGCTGAACAAGCAGGGTTCAAGATCGCGGATGATGTCAGTATCCTGATGGTCGAATGTACAAGCGTCGGGCCGAAAGAACCATTGACGCGTGAGAAACTGTCGCCGGTCCTCGCCTGCCTGAAAGCGGAAAGTATCGATGACGGCTTTGATAAAGCTGAAGCTATGGTCGAATTTGGCGGCCTTGGCCATACCGCTTGTATCCACACAGCAAATAAAGAACTGGCTAAAAAGTTCGGTCTGAGACTCAAAGCCTGCCGGATCTGTGTCAATTCACCTTCGACCCTGGGCGGTATCGGTAATGTCTACAATTCACTGATCCCTTCACTCACCCTCGGTTGCGGTTCGTATGGTTCCAATTCCGTCAGTGATAATGTCAGTGCGATAAATCTTCTCAACATCAAAAAGATCGCCACAAGGAGGAACAATATGCAATGGTTCAAGATACCATCAAAGATCTACTTTGAGCCTAACTCGATCGAATACCTGAAACAAATGCGTGAAATGGATCGTGTCTTTATCGTCACCGACCGATCAATGGTCGACCTCGGTTATGTCGATCGTGTCACCAATCAGTTAGAAAAAAGACGCAATAAAGTCAAAGTACAGCTATTTTGTGATGTTGAACCGGATCCATCGATCCAGACCGTCAAACGCGGTCTTGGACTGATGGAAGCCTTCAGACCGGATACGATCATCGCCATCGGTGGCGGAAGTGCGATCGATGCCGCTAAAGGTATGTGGCTTTTCTATGAACAACCAGATGTCAACTTCAACGATCTCAAACAAAAATTCATGGACATCCGTAAAAGAGCTTTCCGTTATCCTGAACTGGGCAAAAAATCCAAGCTCGTCTGTATCCCGACTACTTCCGGTACCGGCAGCGAAGTGACGCCTTTTGCCGTCATCACCGATAAAGAAGAGAATAAGAAATATCCTCTGACCGATTATTCCCTGACTCCGACAGTCGCGATCATTGATCCGACTCTGACGATGACTCTCCCTTCAAGCATCACCGCCGATACCGGTATGGATGTCCTGACTCATGCGACCGAAGCTTATGTTTCATGTCTTGCCAGTGATTTTACCGACGGCATCGCCCTTCAGGCTGTCCAGATGGTCTTTGAATATCTGCCCAGAGCAGTTGCCAATGGCCAAAATGATCCTGAAGCCAGAGAAAAGATGCATAACGCTTCAACATTGGCCGGTATGGCTTTTGCGAATGCCTTCTTGGGTCTCAACCATGCCATCGCCCATAAGGTCGGTGGTGAATTCCATGTGCCGCACGGTCGGGCAAATGCGATCTTAATGCCATGGGTGATCAGATACAACGGTAAAAAACCGGCTAAATCAGGTATCTGGCCAAAATATAACTATTACCGCGCTGATGAAAAATACGCAAAACTGGCAAATGCGATCGGGCTTCGCTTCAATACGATCGAAGAAGGTGTAAAAGCTTATGCCGATGCCTGCTATAAACTAGCTAAGGAATGCGGCATCAAAATGGCTTTCAAAGATCAGAACGGCTGTGATGAAAAAGCTTGGCTCGACAATGTCGAAAAGCTTGCGTACCTGGCCTATGAAGACCAATGCGCACCAGCCAATCCAAAAACACCGATGATAAACGATATCAAAAAGATCCTTGTCGATAGCTACTATGGTGAATACGAATTGAACAAAACAAAGGAGGACTGATCAGTCCTCCTTTAGCTTATAATCCTTTAGCAAAATCGATCTCAAAGAGATCACGCGGAAATTCTGTCAGAGCTTCCGCTCCATCTTCCGTGACTAAGATCATATCTTCAACACGCATATAGCCTTCATTCTTAAAGAACATCTTCGGTTCACTGCAGAAGATCATTCCTGGCTCTAAGATCAGATCGACATCATTTTTAAGCCATGGCATTTCATGGGTCTCTGTGCCGATATGATGA
>CASEHR010000133.1 GCA_949287785.1 uncultured Bacillota bacterium
ATGAAAGAGCTATTTTAACTCAAAACCTCTATGTCAACCGCGTCATCAATGTCTTAGGCGGATATGTCATGCAATTAGGTCATGTTGACGCAATATCATTTACAGCCGGTTTAGGCGAAAACGACACGCACATTCGTGAAATGATCTTGCAAAAACTCGAAGAACCACTCGGATTATCTATTGATTACGAGCTAAACAGCAAGATCCGCGGTAAAGAATGTCTTATATCTAAACCTGACAGCAAGGTAGCTGTATGGATCGTTCCGACCAACGAAGAAGTAGTAATCGCCCGCGATACGATGAGACTGTTGGGTCTATGAACGATCTGAGGATCATTCTGGAAAAGATCGAAGAAGCTGACATCATCACCATCTTCCGGCATACCCGCCCCGATGGTGATGCCGCCGGCTCACAGCTTGGCCTAAAAGAATGGATCAGTTACCATTATCCGCAAAAAGAAGTGTATGCTTGCGGCAAGGAAGTATTTGATACATATCCATATGTCGATGAAGTCGATGATGAAACGATCAAAGAGAGTTTAGCAATCATTCTTGATACCTCCAATCATGAACGTGTCGATGATGAAAGGTATGCTATGGCTAAGACAACGATTAAAATCGATCATCATCCGGCAAATGACGCTTTTGCGGATTATAACTTCGTAAATGAAAACGCTGGTGCACTGTGTGAATATCTGACTCTGATCTTGGACAGTTTCAATAAACCGATACCGCAATGTGCAGCGAAATATCTGTACTCTGGCATCTTGACTGATACTCTCAGTTTCAGAACAGCTTCAACTAATAAGAGCTCTCTCAAAGCTGCTTATATCCTGGCTGAAACAGGCATCGATCTATATGATATTACAGAAAATATCTTTAAACAGAGTGAAAGAATTTTTAATTTCAGAACCTACTTAAGAACAAAGATCAAAAACGAAAACGGACTGGCTTATGTAATATTTGAAGAAGATGATTACGCCAAATATCAGGTGTCGGACTCTGTTGCCAGATTTCAAGTGGCTGAAATGAATGGGGTAGAGGACTTTAAAATATGGTGTATCTTCACCAAAAACAACGCAGGCCGATATGATGGTTCTCTCAGATCGAAAAGAATCTATTCTGTAAACGATATTGCCGAACACTACGGTGGTGGTGGTCATAAGAATGCTGCAGGAGTAAAAAACCTGAGTACTGGTGATCTTGAGATGATCTTAAGTGAGTTGAGAACTAGGATAAATAGTTTGTGATTTATTCACATTCCATTACACCATACAATTGAATATTAATATTTACTGTAGTATAATTACATAGTCATAATCAAAGGAGGAATATTACTATGGCAAATCTATCAAAAAGGAACTTAGCTGAGAGCGTTGCTGAACAAACTGGTCTATCATTAAATAAAGCCAATCAAGTCGTTACAACGGTATTCAATACAGTTGCTGAAGCGATGAAAAACGGCGACACAGTTGAGATCCTTGGTTTTGGCAAATTCTTCAAAAAAGAAGTCGGCGCCAGAACAGCAATGAACCTTGCAACTAAGGAAAAGATTCAAGTACCAGCACATGGTGCACCAGCATTCAAAGCTTCTAAAGGCCTGAAAGATTCAGTTAGATAAGTCATTAATCAAATAAAAAAGCGAGGATTAAACTCGCTTTTGTTATATATTACTTACTTCGCATAATATATATTATACATCATTTATATTGATCTGAATCAAGTCTATTTCAACTCGCTCAAAAAAGATGTACCATGGCCGGGATTGTCGATTCCATGTCTTTGTGCTATTGTTGCACCAATATCTGCGAATGTATCTCTCAATGCAAGGTGTCCGCTGGCTTTGAAGTCTTTGCTGAAAACGATCAACGGTACATATTCCCTGGTATGATCTGTTCCCGTCCATGTCGGATCATTACCATGGTCAGCAGTAATCATGAGAATATCGTCATCGCGCAAAACACTCAGCAGCTCAGACAACAGGCCATCAAAATCCTGAAGTTCACCGGCATATCCTTCTGAATTGCGTCTATGGCCCCATTTTGCATCAAAATCAACGAGATTGACAAAACATAATCCATTAAAATCTTCTTTTGCAATTTCAATCGTCTGCAACATTCCTTCGTGAGAAGAATCAGAATGAATCGCTTTGGTAATACCTTCGGTATTAAAGATGTCATTGATCTTACCGATCGAGATAACATCAAGACCGTCATCCTTAAGAGCGTTCAAAACGGTTTTACCATACGGCGATACTGTGTAATCATGCCGATGCGGTGTCCTGACAAAATGATCCTTATCCGGTCCAATAAACGGTCTTGCAATTATTCTCCCTACTTTCCAATCGTCCCTCTCAAGAGTGATCTTTCTGGCGATCTCACAAACACGGTAGAGCTCATCGAGGCCCGTAACCTCTTCGTGTGCAGCTATCTGCAAAACAGAATCAGCCGATGTATAGATGATCAGCTCCCCTGTCTGCATATGTCTTTCACCGAGCTCTTTCAATATCTCTGTACCGCTAGCTGCATAATTACCGATAAACTTATGACCGGTCTCTTTTTCAAGTTTATCCATCAATTCCTTTGGAAAGCCGCTGTCTGTAAAGGAAACAAAGGGACTGTTTATCCACAAACCCATCATTTCCCAATGCCCGGTCATGGTATCTTTGCCGATCGATGCTTCATGCATTTTGGTAATATATGCAGATGGTTTGTTAACACGCTCATTACCCTTCACTTCGCACAAATTACATAATCCGAGTTTCTGAAGCGTTGGTATCTTATATTTCCCTTCTGTCGCTTCAAACATGTGTTTTAATGTGTTGGCGCCATCATCGCCATACAGATGTGACCTTTCATCAGAACCGATGCCTAAACTGTCGACAACGATCACAAATGTTCTCTTGCTCATTTCTTTTCCTCCTTATTGGCAAATGGGTGACTTTTGAGATAAACATCCTTAAGTCTTTCTTCATTGATATGGGTATATATTTCTGTCGTTGAGATATCGCTATGACCAAGAAGCTCCTGAACAGCTCTCAGATCAGCCCCTCCTTGTAATAAATGAGTAGCATACGAATGTCTCAATTTATGGGGAGAAATATGCTTTTTGATACCGGCTTTAACACAGGACTCATTGAGCATTCTCTGAACATAAACAGGATTAAGACGGTGTGATAAGCGATTGATAAAAAAGTATTGTTTAACTGGTGAATTGTTTTTCAGCCAGATATCCCGGATATTGAGATACTTCTTGATGATCTGAACAGAACCATCAGGGATCGGGACCAATCTCATTTTATCACCTTTACCGACTATCCTCACGATCTTTGCATCCAGATCGACTGCACTGAGCGTGAGATCACAACATTCACTGACTCGCATCCCTAAAGCATAGATCATCTCAAGAATAGCATGATGATAGATATCAACGTATTCTGAATCATCGAAAACAGACATCAGTTTATCAATCTCTGAGACAGATAAATAGACCGGCAAAGACCTCTTCGCTTTTTGGATAGGTATATTGATACTGGGATCTTTGATCTCGTAGTATTCTGACAGGAAACGATGAAAATCACGGATGACGACCTTGTACAGGTTCAACGTATTGGTGGCATAACGGATCTTGATACTATCAATATAGGCGTTGATGGTCTGAAAATCGATATCCTCGATCATTTCAATTCCCTTTTCTTTCAGATAATTCCGATATAGTTCAAGAGCGTGTCGATAGGTAATATACGATCTTTTCATCTTGCTGCTTTTTAAAGAAAGATCAAGAAGATAGTTTCTGATCGCTTGGTCTACCTGCATAGACTCTTCGCCTTGATAATAAGCGCTTCAGCAGCATCTAATGCCGCCTCATCATTTGAAGCGCTGGCCATCATTGCCATTTCTTTGATCTTTTCTTCATTATTCAGACATGTTATTTTGCTGGCGGTACGATCATCTGCTTCATCTTTGGCGACAAAATAGGTCGTATCGGCAAACGCCGCTACCTGAGCAAGGTGCGTTATCACCAATACTTGAGCATATTTTGCGATCTTAGCCATCTTAAGACCCATCGCGAGTGCTGCCTTGCCGCTGACACCGGTATCGATCTCATCGAATATTACGATATCGATGCCGCTGATCTTAGTGAATATCGCCTTTAAACCAAGCAAGATCCTCGACATTTCGCCACCGCTGGCAATCTTGATCAACGGCTTCAGATCTTCACCTTTGTTCGTTGAGATCATGAAACTGACATCATCTTTACCCAAGCGGGTCATAATAGACTCTTTGACATCGATGGCGAAATCAAAATAGCGAAGTTCTAGATCAGCCATTTCTTTGATAATATCTTCCCTCAGCTTTTCAGCAGCTTTCAAACGCGCTTCATGCAGTTTATCCGCGACTATACCGTATTTATTCAATGCATTGGCAATGTCATTCTCATAACGACTCAAGACGCTGGTCCGATTTTCAAAAGCTTCTACACGTCCTTCCAATTCCGCTCTCAGCTTCAGGATATCATCAATAGATCCTTTATATTTGCGTTTCAGACGATTGATCAAAAAGAGTCTCTCCTGATTATCATTAACTTCGTCTTCGGAAATGTCAATCTTCTTTAAGATTGCTTTCAAATTCGAAAAAAGGTCTTCCAATTCATAGTATTTATCGTTGATCTTATAGCTGATGTCTTTGATCTCGTCATCATCGATCTGCAATTCTTTGATGCTTTGATACAGTTTAGCACCGATGCCATCATCACCTTCATAAAGCCTTATCGCTTCACTGAGATGATCGATAGACTTTTGAAAGGTGCGATAGCGTTTCTCAAAAAGCAACAGTTCTTCTTCTTCCTCAACACTGAGATGTGCATCATCTATTTCTTTGATCTGATATTTGAAATATTCAATATCATTTTCATTGTCGTTTTGTTCGAGATAAGACCTGTATTCATCATCTAGTTTTTTATATTCATCATAAGCTGAAGATACTTCTGAAAGCAGCTGATCATCATTCATATATAAGTCCAATAGACGACGATGGTTATGTGGTCTTAACAGATACTGTGAATCTTTTTGCGAATGGATATCAATCTCATCCTTCAATAACTCATGCAAAAAGCTTAATGTGACAGTATGGCCATTGACTCTGATCGTGCTCCTACCATCCTTGGATATGGTCCGATAGACAATGAGATCGTCTTCGTATTCTATTTCCGCTTCATCGAGCTGAGCTCTGGTATTCTCATCCAAGGTGAAGACCCCCTCAATGACAGCTCTATCTTTGCCCTTACGGATATAGCTGATATCGGCCCTTTGAGCATTAAGAAAATTAATTGCACCAACAATGATCGACTTTCCGGCCCCTGTTTCTCCGATAAAAACCGAAAGACCTTCATTGAATTCGATCCGTAGTTCGTCAATGATCGCAAAATCCTTGATAAATATACTTTTGATCATTTCTTCAATACCTCGCTAATGCTCTGCCAGTCAAGTGATTTCGACTTCTTGATCTGAGCTATACTGCCGATCGGTATCGGCCCTTCTATCGCCATATCGATAAGATTTTCATCATTCTTGATCTCATTCAAGACATTCGTATACAAACCATTATGATGATCATCAGAAGAATAAACAACGATCTTTTTATTACCTTCTTTCAATTCGTTTAAGATCACCGTGTCGACAGGTTTGATAAAACGGGCGTCGACAAGCTGATATGGAAGATCATTGATCTCCAACTCATTCAATATCGTATTCAGATCCGGCCCATAAGTAATGATCGTCCCTTGATATTCGTCCAATTTACGAAGATATTGCCATCTTCCGTATTCAATGACCCTTTCGTGACTGTCCTCAATTCTGATATCGTATTTAGGAAGTCTGATAAAATAAGGGATCTTTTTCATCAAGCCCAAATAGAAAAGACCGATGATCTCGGTATAATTATGCCCCTCAACAATCGTCACCTCATGATCATTAAGAGCGCTGATATCATAAATACCCTGATAGTAATCTCCTTCATCCTTTAATATACCGGCATTTTTAAGAGCGATCATGCAAGGTATCTCG
>CASEHR010000134.1 GCA_949287785.1 uncultured Bacillota bacterium
ATTCAGAGATCTGTTTTTTGATACGGCTACAGAAATGGGTGAAAATCAATTCGTCTTTATCGGGTATTATAACGCAGGTAAAAGCACGATCTTTAATCGTCTTATCAATGAAGATCTGGCTGTGACATCTTTTTATCCTTCCACAACCATCGATTTGAATAAAGTTGACATAAATGGATTCACATTGGTCGATACACCAGGACTAGTTTATGAAGATAATATTCTCTTTAATGCTGATAAGGCGGATATCAAAAGAATAACGATTAAAAAAACCATCAAACCCAAGGTCTATCAGGTATACAGTGAACAATCTTATGTCATTGATGATCTTGTGGCTGTCAGTCTGCTGCCGATCAATAGTAAAGCAAGTATAGCCTTTTATATCGATCGCGATATCGACATACATCGCACTAAAAAGAGTAATCTAAATGAATTCATCAACAGTCATCGACCAAAATTAAATGATCATAGCAATACAAAAAGCTATAAAATCTATGAAACCAAGTGCGAACTGGTACTAAACGGGCTTGGCGTAATCAGCATCAAAAATATAAAAGAAGTTGAAATAAGGACAGTTTCCGATATCGGAATTATCAAAAGGGAGTGTGTTTTCTAATGCTAACAAACAAACAAAAAGCTTATTTACGATCCATAGCCAACAGAGAAAAAGCTGTTTACCATATTGGTAAAGAAGGGATAAATACTAATCTTATCGATGGTATTGACCTATACCTTGCAGCTCATGAGCTGATCAAAGTCAATCTTTTGAAAACGGCGATGATATCGGCCAATGAAGCAGCGATCGACATCAGCATCCACACCGGAAGCGATGTTGTTCAGATTATCGGACGCACTATCATCTTATATCGCAAAAGTAAAAAAGGGGTCATCGTTTTGCCATGATCAAGATCGACGTTGACAATTTTCATCTTTTGTCTAAGAAGGCCAAGAATGATATCTTCGTCAATCATCCCGATGATCTGTTGGAACTTATTGAACCTCTTCTTTCAAAAGGCCGTTTTGCACATTCAAAAAGCGTAGCTGACGTTGCGGTCAGACTTGCCGAAATACATCACGTTGATAAGCGTAAAGCTTATGTTGCCGGTATCTTACATGATCTTACCAAGAGTTTGAGTGATGAAGAACATATCAACTATCTTAAGGCATATGACTTGATGAAACTTCATAGTCCAAAACCTCTGTGGCACAGTTATTCAGCAGTTTATTTCATCAAAGAGAAACTCAATCTGTATGACGGTGATATACTGAATGCGATCTATCATCACACTGATGGTTTATCCAAAAGCAAGTTGGCGATGATTATTTATATAGCCGATAAAAGAGAACCTTTACGAAAGATCGAAGATAATATACTTGACTTAGCTTATCGCGATCTGTATAAAGCTTTTAAAGAATTGAAAATCGATGTTGCGAGGTATGTACATGACAAACAAAAAACTAACTAAAGTAGTTGATATACTGGATAAAAGACTGGCTGAAGAATTGGTGATCATTGATTTTGGCAACTCCAATCCGATCACAGATATGTTTTTAATATGTACATCAAAAAACGAAAGACACGCCGATTCGTTAGTTACTTATTTAAAAGAAGGGCTTGAAGGAATATATGATATCTATCATATCGACGATGCCGATCTCGGCTGGATCATCGTCGATCTTGGTGATATCATCATTCATATTTTTACTAAAGAGATGCGTGAAAAGTATCAGTTGGAGCGTTTATGGTCAGACCAGAAGTTGATCAGAATCTGATCGATAACTACTCATTTTTAGCCGATATCTATGATGATCTGATGATTATCGATCGAAGTAATTATGATATTTGGCGCTCTTATGTAAAAAAGTATATTCACGGCAAGAAGATTCTGGAACTGGCGAGTGGCAGCGGGATCTTCGCCAGCCTTCTGGAAGAAGACGGTTATAACGTATTGGCCAGTGATATCTCAAAAGCGATGCGCAAAAGAGCTTCTTTCAACTTCGACGGAGCCTACATCGACCTTGACATGCGGCATATCGATTTAGAAGACAGTTTTGATGGTGTCGTCTGTATTCTTGATTCCATCAACTACTTAGCTGATGGAAAGGAACTTGACGCAACATTTGAAGGTGTTTACGATCATCTGAATGATAATGGTGTCTTCATATTTGATGCCCATTCGTTTGCCAGGATCGAAGAGTTTAAAAATCCCTATATCGAAGAGGGTGAAATTGATGGTGTCAAGTATCAGTGGACCATTCGAAGTGATGAAATGGATATGTCGATCGTTCAAAATTTTGTTTTTTACCTTGATGATCGGATTATAAAAGAGAGTCACATCCAGATAGTACATCGACCGGATGTGCTTATAAAGGCGATGGAAAAAGCAGGTTTTAAAGTTACTTATATACCTGACTTTATTGAAAATGAGAAA
Organism: uncultured Bacillota bacterium; assembly: GCA_949287785.1. Taxonomy (GTDB): domain Bacteria; phylum Bacillota_I; class Bacilli_A; order Erysipelotrichales; family Erysipelotrichaceae; genus JAHHTG01. Next base: position 2,433 of record CASEHR010000134.1, read on the forward strand.
GAACTTTTTATAGGAGAGAAGAAATGATTGTAATTTTAGCAGCAATGGATGAAGAGATATCTGCTTTAAAAGAATTGATGAGTATCGAAAAGGAAAGAATTATCCATAATACCGAATGTACTTTCGGCGTTTTAGGCGGGAAGGACGTCTTACTTGCAAAAAGCGGTGTCGGCAAAGTCGAAGCAGCTGTAAGAGTGACGATGCTCCTGAGTCTATTCGATATCGATTATCTCATCAATATCGGTTCGGCTGGTTCATTAGATGAGAATATTCCGGTCGGTTCGGTGATCATACCCAATGTTTTAGGAGTGCATGATTTCGATGTACCTGATGAGAAATGGACAAAGAATTTTACTGATCAACGTCATACTTTTTATCCCGATCAGAGATTGCTCGATATTGCCAAGATGATCAGTGACGATAAGACATTTTTCGCTCCACATGTTTCCGGTGATGCGTTCATATACCGTAATGATCAAATAGATAAAATCAAAAATGAGTTTCCGCGTGCCAAGTCGTGTGAGATGGAGGCTGCAGCAATCGCTAATGCATGCGAAATAATGGATGTACCATATATCATCATCAGAGCGATCAGTGATGTGACTCTTCGCAAAGACAGTGAGATCGACTTTGACACTTATTTAAAGACGGCTTCTTGTAACAGCGCACTTTTCTGCAGGAATTTTATCGAGAAAGAAGGTCTTTATGAACATTAATGAACATCCTTATATTGATAAGAATAAGTATATTCTTTATCATCTGGAAGATCTTAAAATAACCAAGACACAGACTTTGATATGCCTTTTGATCAATTTTTACGATGAAATCAAAAAAGAACTGTCGTATGAGGATATTGCCAAAAAACTTTCGATCGATGTTGGGAAAGTAGATGAATGCATCGATGAATTGATTGAAATGGGTTATTTAAAAATAACAGTCAATGGCCATATTAGTTATGATCTAAGCGGTATTTTTGAGAACACAAAGCCAAAGCAGGAGAGTAATACTTTCAAGGAAATATTGGGTGATTTCGAAAATGTCTTCAATCGCGTTTTGAATACAACTGAATTGACGATCCTTTCCGAGCTGATCGATACCTATCCCAAGGATAAGATCATCTACGCTTTAAAAGAAGCAGAAGTATATCAAAAAGGAACGCCGAATATCTTTTACGTGCGCTCGGTACTCGAAAATGACCAAAAAAGCTGATATAGTCTATAAAATCCTCGATCGGACTTTCAATGACGCCAAATGCGAACTTATCTTCCGCAATCGTTTTGAATTGCTTATTGCCGTAGTATTAAGCGCACAGACGACTGATAAAAAAGTCAACAAAGTGACGCCTTTATTATTTGCAAAGTATCCTGACTCACAGTCACTTAAGAATGCTGATCCTGAAGAGGTAATGGCTATTCTAAAGCCCTTGGGTCTTTACCGGAACAAAGCCTTCAACATCATCTCTTTAGCCGAAGATCTCTGCAAAAATTACGGAGGTATCGTGCCTGATAAAAAAGATGAACTGGTTAAACTGAAAGGTGTCGGCAATAAGACTGCAAATGTCGTTCTGGCTGAAGGTTATGGGGTGCCAGCTTTTGCTGTCGATACTCATGTTGCAAGGGTTGCTAAACGGTTGGGCTTTGCCGATGAAGAAGATGATGTAGAAACCATAGAAAAAAAGCTCATGCGAGCTTTTCGAAAGGATAGATGGATCAAAAGCCATCATCTGTTTATTTTCTTTGGTCGATATCTGTGCAAAGCCCGTAACCCGATGTGCTCTGATTGCCCGCTCAGCGATATGTGCAAAGTCAGACACTAAGCTTTGCGGATAATACCGATAGGTGTTGATTCGCGGTTTTGGCCAAGTGGATTATCCTTGAGTATCTTGACAACAAGCTCATTAGCGATCGTATGATCGCTGCTACCTAAGATATTGCCGCCAAGGTCATTGATATCGACGATAAAAACCGGGTGATTGATCTTTTTGGCGATTTTCAGTGCAACATCATCCGGATCTTTCGGGCCTAAGACAACATACTCATTGTATGGGGGTATAGTATTCGGCGTAGGACCATCGATCGCTGCTGCCTTTCGACCGGCTACGATATAAAACCATCCCTTTTTCCCGATCAGTTTACCGATCGCCCCGCATGCAGCTGCCAGCAGGATCTTGAAACGGCCGCATTCCTTAATGGCATAATGCATCGTCTCAGGCATGCCAAGTCCGATGCCATGGGGCGTTTTTGTAACAAAACGGCTTAAAAAAACCGCTAGTCGGCTAGGCTTTATATCCTTCAGTGGGATCGCACGGTCTTTTTGCGTACATGCAACACTTTTTTCCGAAACAAAGACCCAATCACCTGCTTGTAATTTATCTTTGGTATAGCGGTCAACGACTTCGACGATATCGTCGCCATATTTAATTACATGTGTCTTGACGGGTATTCGCGCATACTTTGCTCCGTCAACTTCGATATAGAGGTCCTTGACCTCATCTGGGTATAATTCTTTTTCCATATGCGCTATTTTAGCATGAGTTTGTTATAATTGATGCATGAAATCAAATTATTATGATGAAATGCTCCGTGAAATAAAATCGTTATATAAAAACGGGGATATAAATGAAGCAACACGACGCTTGGATAATGAACTGCAAATGCCTTATATTCCGGCGGATATTGAAACGGAATTACTGAAACTGAAAGATCTATATAAATCAGAAAGAAATGTAAATAAAAAACTAAGTACAGATGAATTATACGACTATCTGTTAAGCAAAGATCCATTCAAAGAACTTGTTGCGTGCGAAGAATTTGACAAGATGAATCTGCGTGACCATCATGATGTCATTCAAGAGTACCTTTTGAGCGCTGTTAATGACAACGCCAGATCATTAATGGTCGCCTCATTGATTGCGCAGGGTATAAGAGAGGAATATACGATAGTGAAAAACGGAATCGAATACAATTTTGTTCCCTTGTATTGTGATGAGATCCAGATGTCGGACGGTTATATTAGCGCAATGAGTTTTATCGATAAAACCATAGGAAATGAAAATGCATCAATCGAAGACTTGGCAAAATCCCTTATAATCAAGTTATGTTTCGATGCCTTACCTATGTCGCTTTGCGAAGAAGAAGGTATTCTCTATGCCAAAAGCATCATTATTTATATTTTTGATCTTTTTTGTGACCGGGATGGGAAAGAAGATTTTATCGCTAAATATGTAGATGATAAAGATGTATTATTCGAAAAAACGGCTTTAGATAAAATATTTGGAGCGTAAATGTGCAATATATTTGGAGATTTGCTATAATATCTTGGCATTAGGAGGAAACATGGCAGAATTAAATAAGATCGCAGATGGAAAGCTGGAAATAAAAACAACGATTGAAGGAGAAAGATGGACATCTGCGCAGAGGAAAGCATTTAATAAATTAGCTAAAAACGTTGAGATCAAAGGATTCAGAAAAGGTCAGGCACCACAGAATATGGTGCGTGCGAGATTATCCGAAGGAACGATATTGGCGCAAGCTGCCGAGGATATCGCAAACGATGTATTTAGAGAGACTTTAAAAGAGACGAATGTTGAACTTATCGATCGAGCTGATTTGGATATCACGGCAATCGATCAAGAACATGTTGAGTTTAAATTTGTATGCCCGGTAAAACCAGATGTTACCCTGGGTGAATACAAAGGACTTGGCTTTGCACCGCAAGAAGCAGTTGTTGATGATGAAGAAGTTCAGAAACAGATCGATATGATCCTTGAACAAAAAGCCGATCTGGAGATCAAAGAAGAAGGAACTGTTGAAGAAGGTGACACAGCTGTCATCGACTATGAAGGTTTCAAAGATGGTGTGCCTTTTGAAGGTGGCAAAGATGAGAACCATGAACTGGTAATTGGTTCCCATTCATTTATCCCTGGTTTTGAAGAGGCTCTTGTAGGCATGAAGTCCGAAGAATCAAAAGATATCGAACTGACATTCCCGGAAGATTATCACGCTGAAGAACTTAAAGGTCAAAAGGTGATCTTCAAGGTAACTGTTCATGAAATTAAACGCAAAGTCTTGCCGGAACTGAATGATGAATTGGTTGGAGAATTAGGTCTTGAAGAAGTAAAAACGCCTGAAGATCTTAAGAATTACATCAGAAACTCCATTTTGGAAAGCAAGAAGCGTCAGAATGAAGAAGCAGCGACCAACGAGCTGTTGGATAAAGTCACAGGTAATGCAACAGTAAATATTCCGGATGTAATGATCCAGGATGAAATTGACCAGATCTTGAATGAAATGGATCAGGATTTCCAAAGACAAGGATTCAGCCTGGCTCAGTATATGAACATTCTGAAGATGGATATGCAGAAAATCCGTGAGAATTTTAAAAACGATGCGGAAAAACGTGTCAAGTTGCGTTTGGTCTTGGAGGAGATAGCTAAAGTCGAAAACATCGAAGTGAGTGATGATGATGTTGAAAAAGAACTCGAAGATCTGGCTGGCAAGTATCAGATGAAGAAAGAAGATGTCAGCAAGATGGTCGATCGTAAGCTCATCGCTAACGATTTACGAATGAAAAAGGCTTTAGACCTTATTAAAGCTTGATAGGAGAATTTAAAGGCGCTAACGCGTCTTTTAAAAAAGGAGGTTAAATGGGAGAAATTTATACTGTACCATTAGTGTGTACGCGCGGTCTGGTATTCTTTCCTAACCAGCAGTACACGATTGATATCGGTCGTCAGGAAAGTATCAGATCGATCGATCACAGTCAGATTAACAGTACTTACGTTTTTTTCTCTGCGCAAAAGATGATCACAACCGATCACCCCGGTATAAGTGATATCTTTGAATATGGCACATTATGTCAGATTCTGAAGGTCAATAAGCATACTCAGGGCGAAAGCTTTTATCAGACGACGCTATTGGGCATTGCCAGAGCGCACATTATCAGATATTTGACATTAAGCGATGGCACTAATGCTGTTGAGATAGAAGTTGTTCAGGATTACTATCAGGATGAAGCTATCGTCAAAGAGCTTATGTTCAAAGTCATTGGTTCAATCGACAAAATAAAAAGACATGCCAACGGCGTTTTCAATATCGATTTCATCAAAAATCAGAAGATCGGTGTCGCTGCTGCTGAATTAACCGATTATTTCGCAGACAAAGTACTGTATGACTATACTGAACGACAAAAGTTCATCGAACAGTCAGATGTTACTGAACGGATGAAGATGACTCTTGAGCATATTGCCCGTCAGGAGAAGCTCGATGAGATTGATGCGGAGATCGAGAATAAAGTCCGTGAAAGCATGGAAGAGTCACAACGTGATTATTATCTGCGCGAAAAAGTCAAACAGATCAAAACAGAACTTAATGAAGGACAGTCAGCGAGTGATGAAGATTCATTGCGACAGATGGTCGAAGATAATCCATATCCCGAACATGTCAAAACCAAGGCTTTAGAGGAGATTGATAAAATGGAACTTCTGCCGCAGGTCGGTGGTGAATATGGTGTCGTCAGAACATACTTGGATTGGTTATTGAAAGTACCTTGGTGGCAGAAGAGTGTCGATAATGAAGATATCAATGTTGCCAAAAAGATATTGGATGAAGACCACTACAGTCTGCAAAAAGTCAAAGAACGGATTTTGGAATATTTGGCTGTCAAACAGATGACGTCATCTTTAAAAAGTCCTATTCTTTGTCTTGTCGGACCTCCGGGTGTTGGTAAGACATCGCTTGCTCGTTCGGTTGCAAGAGCCCTGGATCGTCATTTTGTCAAGATCTCACTAGGTGGTGTGCGTGATGAAGCGGAGATCAGGGGTCATCGCAGAACCTATCTCGGCGCTTTGCCAGGTCGGATAATTCAAGGAATGAAGAAAGCCGAGACGTTGAACCCTGTCTTTTTGATAGATGAGATCGATAAAATGGCTTCTGACTACAAAGGCGATCCTTCAAGTGCGATGCTGGAAGTACTTGATCCGGAACAGAACAATGCCTTCTCGGACCATTATCTTGAAGAACCTTATGATCTTTCCGATGTCCTGTTCATCGCGACAGCAAATTATATTGAAAATATTCCGGCGGCATTAAAAGATCGTCTTGAGATCATCGAGATATCTTCATATACCGAATACGAAAAGCTCAATATCGCAAAAGAACATCTGATCCGTAAACAATTAGAAGCTAATGGACTGAAGGACAGTCAGTTTAAACTTGCTGACGATGTGATCCTGTATCTCATCAGGCACTATACAAGAGAGGCCGGCGTACGACAATTGGAACGGGTCATCGGCTCACTATGCCGTAAAGCGGTATTACAGATCTTGTCACAGGGTAAAAAGAGGGTCAGTGTTACAAAAAAGACAGTCAATGAATGGCTTGGCCCAGAGATATTTGAATACGGCACAAAAGAGAAGAAAGATCAGATCGGCGTTGTCACCGGACTTGCCTATACTTCATTTGGCGGCGATGTTTTGCAAGTTGAAGTAAACTATTTTACCGGATCCGGTAAGTTTATCGTAACCGGTCAATTGGGTGATGTCATGAAAGAATCAACGCGTATCGCTTTGGATTACATTAAAGCTAACGCTAAAAAGTATCACATCGATCCTAAGTTTTTTGATGAGCACGATATACATGTCCATGTTCCGGAAGGCGCTGTACCGAAAGACGGACCGAGTGCCGGCGTGACGTTGACGACTGCTATCGTTTCAGCTATCACCAAGGAAGCGGTCCATGCGGATATTGCGATGACCGGTGAAGTTACGCTGAGGGGGAACGTGCTCCCTATCGGAGGGCTGAAAGAAAAATCTTTGGCAGCTCACCGCAGCGGTATCAAAACGATCTTGTTCCCAAAGGGCAATATCAAGGATCTTAAAGATGTCCCGGATACAGTGAAAGATGACATCGAATTCATCCCGGTTGAAAATGTTGAACAGGTATTGAAAAGGGCGATCATCCATGGTTGAGTTCATCAAAGGTGCCACTAAAAGAGATGAATTTCCCGATGGCTGTCATGATGTCGTTTTTGTCGGACGCAGTAATGTCGGTAAATCATCGCTTTTGAATGCCATCTATAATCAGAAGATTGCTTTTGTTGGAAAGAAACCCGGAATGACTAAGATGATCAATTTCTTTGACGTCGATCATAAATATCTCGCAGTTGATGTCCCGGGTTATGGGTTTGCCAACAGGAACAAAAGCGAGATAATCGCCTTTGGCAGGATGATGGATGATTATTTTTCTCAAAAGAACCGGATCAGACTGGTAGTTATGATTGTCGACAGTCGTCATAGACCTTCCAGAGATGATCTTGATATGATCGAGTATCTGCGTCATCATCATCTGAAGATCTGCGTAGTTGCCAACAAGATCGACAAACTCAATCAAAGCGAATTACATGCCAGCGGCAAAGTGCTTTCGGAAGTGCTTAGTATCGATAACAGATATATATTTAAGACCAGCACTCTGACTAAAAGAGGCATCGATGAATTAAAAAACTACATAGTCACTTGTGTTTGTGACGACAGTTTGGTATAGTTTTAAAGGTTACGAAGGGAAGAAAAGTCAAGATCTGTGACATCAGAGATATCTTGGTCGCTGAAAAAGATACGCAAGGTCTTGAAAGGGTCATCCTGGAACTGATGACTGAAATCAGTAAGTCACTCCGTATATCTGCGTTAAAGATAATGAGGTATCGCAAGATACGAAATAAGGTGGTAACACGATCAAGTCGTCCTTTGGACGGCTTTTTGTTTTGAAAGGAGAAATGATGTTGGATAATAAGTATGATTTCAAAAAAGTTGAAGAGGATAAATACGAAGGCTGGTTGAAAAACGGCTATTTCAGCTGTGGTGATCTTTCGAAAAAACCTTACTCGGTAGTTATTCCTCCGCCAAATGTTACAGGCAAACTTCATTTAGGCCATGCAATGGACAATGCGATGCAAGATCTGCTTGTCAGATATCATCGCCTCAAAGGTGAAGATGTCTTATGGGTTCCGGGAATGGACCACGCAGGTATTGCTACTCAAGCCAAAGTCGACGAACGTCTGAAAGAAGAAGGTATCTCACGTTACGACATCGGTAGAGAGAAATTCTTGGAAAAAGCATGGGAGTGGAAGGATGAATATGCCGATCACATCCATAAGCAATGGGCGCGTTTTGGTATATCTGTCGACTATTCCAAAGAACGTTTTACGTTGGATGAAGGATTATCCAATGCGGTTAAAAAGGTCTTTGTCGATTATTATAAAGAAGGATTGATATATCAGGGCAAACGGATCATAAACTGGGATCCTGAAGCCAAGACAGCCCTGAGCAATATCGAGGTAATTCATAAAGATGTTAAAGGCAAGATGTATTATTTCCGCTATGATGTTGTCGATAGTGACGAGACTTTTGAAGTAGCGACAACAAGACCGGAAACCATGTTTGGTGATGTATGTGTCGTAGTGAATCCTAACGATGAAAGACTGAACCACCTGATCGGCAAAAAATGCATCAATCCAGCTAACGGCGATGTCTTACCGATCATCGGTGATGAATACATCGAGATCGGTTTCGGCAGCGGTGCGATGAAATGTACACCGGCTCATGATCCCAATGATTATCAGATCGCTTTGCGACATGGCCTCGATATGCCGATATGCATGAATGAAGACGCGACAATGAATGAACTGGCTGGAGAATTCGCAGGTCTGGATCGTTATGAATGTCGAAATAAGATCGTTCAAAAGATCAAAGATAATGGTCATTTCATCAAAGAAGAGGATATTATACACAGTGTCGGTCATTCGGAAAGAACAGGCGTCATGGTCGAGCCATATCTATCAAAACAATGGTTTGTCAAGATGAAGCCGCTCGCTGATGCGGTATTAGAAAAACAAAAGGATGCGCAAACAAAG
>CASEHR010000135.1 GCA_949287785.1 uncultured Bacillota bacterium
AGTTGAACTGGCGACACACGGATTTTCAGTCCGATGCTCTACCTGCTGAGCTACAGAACCATTGGTTGCGAGGGAAGGATTTGAACCAACGACCTCCGGGTTATGAGCCCGACGAGCTACCGGACTGCTCTACCTCGCGACTTAGCACTCTTATCAGTGCTTGGCTATAATAACACATTGGATGACCTTTGGCAAATTATTTTTTTAATGCTTTTATAAGGCCTGTGTTATCTTTAAATGTAATTTCCGATCATTTAAAGAAAAATGCCGAAGATCTGCATGACAGACGAACACTTTAAGAAAAACATGTGATCATCAGATCACATGTTCACATTATGATTGTTTCCATCATAGAAATCTTTGAATTTCTTTGTCAGGTAGAAAGTGACAAACAAGTCAGAAACACCACTGTAGATGAGACCGATACCGATAATGAAAAACAGTACTTCCGCCATATCCAGAGGATTGAATAAGATGAAAAGACCGAACAAGATCGCGATGACAGCCAGGATCAGATAAGTGACATAACCGCTGTAACCGAATCTCTTAGCACTGATCGCATCCTGCAGTTTAGCGAAGCCGCTGATCATGATGACGATACCCAGAACGATCGGAATGATAGCGATAAAAACAGCCGGTCTGAAGATGATGAGGACACCGATCGTAAGGACGATGATGCCGATCAGAAAATCATTTGAGAAATATGACTCTCTCAGATCATATGTAAAATAGCGGATAATGCTGAAAAGACCGGCGCATATCGCTCCCAGCCCTGCTACAGTCGCTAAGATCGATAGCGATACATCCGGAAAGATCGCCAGGATCAGACCTAAGACGATCATGACGACACTGCTTATAACGGCATCCCATTTGATGTTTTGCAATAATTTCATAGTAATTTGTTCTCCTTGATACTATGATACTCCTTATATCCGTTACTTGCCAGCAATTAGCATTGACCGGCATACGTTTTCATCATCCGGATCAAATAGACAGCGGAAGCCGCACAGTTCGATGACCGGATCGACCTTTTCGCTGCCGCTGCCTTTGATATCGATCAGCCGCTTATTCGAAGACCAGGCGACCACGCACCATAAAGATCCTTGCGTCCTGAAGTCAACGATCACCGGTGTATTTTGCGATGATGTCATCGCTTTTTTTACCCTTTGCCAGCTCATCGACGAGCTTGTCCAATACACGCATCATACGATATGTCCTGTCTTCGATCGTTTCGATCCTGACTTTGCATATACTGCCAGTCACTTTTAAGTAGTCATCATTGACTTTCGGTGCCTGATCAAAAAAAGCTTTATATGTCACATCGCTTCCCATGACCTTTTCCAAGGTGACTGCATCATATCCCAAAAGCCAGTTTATCACTTTGAAGACTTCTTCGCTTCTTTGACCTTTTCTTTGCACTTTGGCAATCAGAAGCGTCAAGATATCAGAAGCGCGCATCTCAAAAACTCTTTCCATTTTTCTCCTTTTTTCCCTCAAATACTGATCTTTATTTTCACCGTCAGCTTATCACAGACCAGGTTTAAAATAAAACCTACATACTTCACAATTATTAAACCACACTGATCCTGCCTTTATAGAACCCTACATGATCATTGTGACTTATGAGACATATATCATCTCCCTGATACAAAAGTCTCACCATATCGCCGCTTCTGACCGCGGGAAAGCCATCGGTGATATCATCACAATATGTCCGGCCATCAATCGTATAAAGAGCGATATCCGGAACTCTCATCACCTTTGTATCTTTGACCGTCCTGATCAAGACCATCGAACCATCAGATGCACAGACCTCCACTTCATTATCCGGCCATCTTATCACCTGACCTTTTTCTTCATTCTGATCATCCAGAGCTTTGACATAAGGGTAATATGAAGTACTTGTCCAGCTGTACTCTTTGGTCTCATTATCATATACAAGAGCATTCAACTGACCAAAGCGTTTTATGACGTTACCACCATCGATCGTTATGATCTTGCGTTTGTCGTCTTTGATGATACCGTTATAGATGATGTCATCAAAATATAAGGCTGACGGATGATGCCCGACGATACACCATTTATCACCACCATGATATTTATTGAAAAAGTATCTCACATTAAGGCAATAGTCGATGTCTTGCTGGTCAAGCGGCTTATTTTCGATACCGGCATGAACGAAGATGTGTTCTTCGCTTTCGATGATGATCGGTAAAGACATGATATAAGTCAGTTCGTCTTTGTATTTTTCTTTGATATAACGTTTGGTGTAGATGATATTCATATCACTGTCAATGTCGATATGAGCCATTGCGCACATATCACGGATCAATCCCTTACGGTTCATAAGATATTCCAAAAACGCACTGTTGGCCTTTTCGCTGAGGTCGTCCAACTCAGTGGTGATATAATCATTATTCCCCATGACCGCAAAAACATTACCGCCTTCTTTCAGACTCATGACATACCGCAATGTCTCCAAAGAGCGATCGCCTTTTTCAGTAAGATCCCCGACGATGACCAAAGCATCATCGGCACTGAAACCGACCTTTTGCAAAAGATCATCAAACAAATTCAGTTCGCCATGAATATCACTGACCATGATGATGCGCTTATATTCCTTTAGACAGATCCTTTTAATCAACACCTGATGATTATACTTTAGAAAGATAGTGATATACAATAAAAAAGCATCATTGCGATGCTTGCATTTAAATGGCGGAGAAACTGGGATTCGAACCCAGGCGCCGGTTTCCCGACCTAACGGTTTTCAAGACCATCCCCTTCAGCCACTTGGGTATTTCTCCATTGGTGGACCCTATAGGACTCGAACCTATGACCAACCGGTTATGAGC
>CASEHR010000136.1 GCA_949287785.1 uncultured Bacillota bacterium
CGGATTATTCCATGAACGGAAAACAGCCTCAATTGCCTTTTCCATCTGTACATTCGGATCAGTTGGGAAATCTTCGTGGAGATTATCTTGATAGAATTTCTTGAAACGAACGACCATTTCTTTTAGGTCGTTTTCATCTAACTCAGTATCCAGCTTAACGCCCTTCTTTTCCTTCAATTCGTCGATGATGACTTCGAATTCACTCTTAGGAAGGCCCATGACGACATCAGCGAACATCTGGATAAAACGACGATACGAGTCGTATGCAAAACGCGGATTATTAGTTTTTGCAGCGATCGTTTCAACTACTTCGTCGTTGATTCCAAGATTCAAGATCGTGTCCATCATACCAGGCATCGATGCTCTAGCACCCGATCTGACAGATACTAATAAAGGATTCTCTTTATCGCCTAACTTCTTTCCGCTTATCTCTTCCAATTTAGCTTTAGCGGCTGCGATCTGCTCTAATATTTCAGGATCGATCTTCTCATTATCTTCATAATAACGATTACAGGCTTCGGTAGTGATCGTAAAACCCTGTGGTACAGGCATGCCCAAATTGGTCATCTCCGCAAGGTTCGCACCCTTACCACCCAGGAGTTCACGCATACTTCCGTTACCTTCAGTAAACATATACACGTATTTTGTGCTCATATTTCCTCCTCTATATTGTATTTATTTTAACACAACCGTATATCGATTAGAGCGATTTGACAAAATTTTCGATAACTTTCGGATAATCTTCATCCATGTAATTACCCATATGTGTCTTGCCCTTAAAGATATGCATTGTTTTAGGACCGCTGTTAGCTTCGTATAAAGCTAAAGTATTTTGAACATCGACTATCGGATCACACTCGCTGTGCAGATACAAGGTCGGTACATGATTACAAATGACGCCATCATAACCATTGACCTCATCAAGATTAAGACCGATTGTACGGCGATAGTGATCGTTGACGCTTTTGAACAACAATCGATCGGAAAAGCTCTTGGATAGCTGTTTATAAGCATCGATAAAAGCTCCGTCAACGATAGCGAATCCCAGATTATCCTTTACGTCATGTGCAAGATACTGCAAGATAGCCTGTGCCCCTAAGCCAACTCCATAAATACCTATCTTTAAAGCCGGATCATCTTTTGTCAATATGCTGATATATTCGGCCAGATCAATGCTTTCTTTAAAACCAAGGCTAGTATATTCACCTTCGCTTTTGCCATGAGATCTGAGATCACACATCAAAACATCATAGCCAAGATCATAAAACAGGTGAGCCTGATGTAAAACACCGTAATGATCATTATTGGCACCGTGCAAAAGAATCACGAGCTTATGTTCCGAACCGTGACTGACTCTTACAGCATGCAGCTTCAGACCATCATAGGATGTAATATCGGCATCGGTATATTGCGTGTTTTTCAGCCAATTCAAATCAACCAGCAAGACATTTTTATAAAGATCCATAGGTATACCATCTGGTTTGTTTTCCATGATATCGATATTCTTTTTGGTCTTGAATAACTGGTCGAATTTAATCTTACCAGCCTGAATATACGCAAGCGGCAAACCTGCTGCAACCGCCCCCATCAGCAATACTCTTTTTAATTTCATAAGCGTACCTTCAGTTCGTTCAGCTTGGCGACCAATGTATCATATGACGCCTGATATTTAGCTTGTTTTTCTTTCTCTTCCTGTACTTTTGAAGCCGGAGCTTTATTTAAGAAATTAGAGTTAGCCAGGATATTTTTGCTGCGCTCTAACTCGCCTTTCAGATTAGCGAGTTCTTTTTCGATCTTGCTTATCTCCTCGTCGACATCAACGATCTCATCCATAGCAAATTCAATCTTGTTTTCGCCGATCGGACGGACAAGCGTCTTGCTTTCGATATCATCGACAACTTCGACATGGCACATCTTATAAAGGGTACCCTTCATATTCTGATCGATACTGAAATCGACTGTTGCTTTCATATGCAGGTCTTTGCTCGGTTTGAGATTGTTTTCACTGCGCAGCTCACGTACTTGTTTGATGATCTGGATGATCGTTTGAGCGTTATTTGAAAGAACGGAATCGATCGCAGTGACTTTATGAGGCCACTCAGCT
>CASEHR010000137.1 GCA_949287785.1 uncultured Bacillota bacterium
GGAGAGCGTACGGTTCGCATCCGTAAGGTCGAGGGTTCGATCCCCTTCGGGTCCACCATATGAGTATATGACGAACACTTATTTCTTCCTCGATGGATTTGTGATAAGAGCTTGTCTAAATATAGAAGATCGCTGGAGATAGCGATTTTTTCTTTTAGTATTGTTCCATTTTACAATTTGTATATTTATTGATACATAACTTTAGTAAGATAGATTCATTAAAAGGGAAGATATCGGGATAATCCTGAATGTTGATCTAAGAAATCAAAGAACTGATGATGCTTCTACAGATCGCATCAATAGTAAGTTAGGATCTGTGTGTGAATATCACAACAATTTTCAAGATATTGAATGTTATGAGTGATGTTTAGATATACATCATTGTTGTTGAATTTAACATAAAATATGCATACTGCCTGACGACATACGTTCAAATATCGCTGTACATGGCTTTTGATATATAATGTCATCGGATATTGACTGGGAGATGTATATATGAAAGAGAACAAGTATAACGATCAGCTTTTTTTCGATAAGTACAGTAAAATGGCACGCTCTGAAAAGGGACTTGAAGGAGCTGGTGAATGGCATGAATTCAAAAAGATCCTTCCCGATTTCAAAGAGAAACAGGTCCTTGATCTGGGATGTGGTTACGGCTGGCATTGTCTTTACGCTGTCAGACAAGGTGCTGCTCATGTATTGGGCACCGATATATCTGATAAGATGCTGAATGTCGCTAAAACAAAAAATGCCGACGAGAAGATCGAGTATCGTTGTATCGCGATGGAGGATCTTGATTTCCCGGATGCATCTTTTGATATCGTCTTAAGTTCCCTGGCTTTTCATTATGTTGAAGACTTCAATACGCTGATGAAGAGAATATCATCATGGTTGAAAAAAGGCGGCTATCTGGTCTTTTCTGTCGAACACCCGGTCTTTACAGCCTATGGCAGTCAGGACTGGTATTATGACAAAGAAGGCAATATCCTTCATTTCCCTGTCGATAATTATTATTATGAAGGTCAAAGAAAAGCGATATTTTTAGATGAGGAAGTCATAAAGTATCATCGCACACTGACGACTTATATAAACGCACTGCTCGAAAACGGTTTTACTATAAAACACCTTGTCGAACCTGAACCGCCACAGGAAATGATGGATATACCATCGATGAAAGATGAGATGCGACGCCCCATGATGTTGCTGATATCTGCCCAGAAATCATAGGCAGACTATTCATAAACGATAGTTGACATGCTTGAAGCGAAGTATTAGACCAAAAGCATCCACATAAAAGCGGACACTTTAAATAAGCGTTATTGAACGGTCATCATATTTTTGACAGCCTTTTCTCCAGAGCCGTGCTCAGTTCATATCTTCTGTCAAAACCTTCAAGCCAACCGCGATCACCTATTTCTTTCATCGCTTTCAAAAGCTGATAGATTTTAACAGAAGACATTAACTTTCCGTTATTCTTAAACCCTCTGAAAGTCGAATAGTTTACCTTTGCTTTTTCGCAAACGGCTCGCATGTTGAAGAATTCGGATTGATATTTCAGTATTTCATCGATAAAACGATCGGACCTGTTATAGTGTCCTTCAAAATGCCCGCTGAAAGCCAAGGCTTCCCACGTGGCATTCTGGTAATAATCTGCATAATCACTGTATTCCAGCGTTTTCTTATTCGCTATAACGCGCCAATCACTGTCTTCCACACTGATCTTTGCCACTATCAGTTCGACCAGCATGCCCTCCGGTTCTTTTTCCTCCCATTCGATATAATAGTTATAGGCATCAACCGGATCGGCTGTTACCAGATTCGGATCTTTATCATCGATCTCGACGATGGGATCGGGTTCTTTTGGATAATCGTATTCCTCATTCCATTCCCTTATCTGACGTAAGCTTACTTCATAAATACGGATTTCACGATATGTATTCCGGGGGATTCTATCCATTTCCCGCCCTTGAGGAATATTGGGCCTACTGGAGCCGCTTTATTTTCCTCAACCGCTATTGTGACCCACCTGAGCCGGTATACCGGAACCTCTTGAAACTGGTAAAGGATAAAGACTATTTTGTGCTCACCACCAATGTGGACCACTGTTTTCAAAAAGCCGGCTTTGACAAACACCGCTTATTTTATACTCAGGGCGATTACGGTTTATGGCAATGCTCAAGACCTTGTCACAACAGGACATATGATAATAAAGACGCTGTCTGCCGGATGCTGAAAGCTCAAGGGTTTCAAATAACAGACCATGATCTGAAACTGACTGCCGGCAACCCACCAAAGATGTCTGTTCCGGCTGAGCTAGTGCCTCATTGCCCTATATGCGGTGCACCCATGACTATGAATCTTCGGACAGATGATACTTTTGTACAGGATGAAGGATGGTATA
>CASEHR010000138.1 GCA_949287785.1 uncultured Bacillota bacterium
ACCGTTCAGATCGATCGTACCGCCAATGATCTCATCACCAGCTTTCTTATGGACTGGCAGTGATTCACCTGTGATCATCGATTCATCGATATCTGCTTCACCTTTGATGATGATACCGTCCTGTCCGATCGATTCACCGGCTTTGGTGAGAATGATGTCGTCGACTTTGAGGTCGTCGATCTTGACGATCATCGGACTGCCGTCTTTTAGTACGGTAACTTCCATCGGTCTTAAGGTCGCCAATAGTCTGACGGCTTTCGTCGTCTTTTCCTTATTGATCCCTTCGATATATTTACCGATCGATACGATGACTAAGATCATTGCTCCTGTTTCAAAATACAGGTGAAAATCATGAGATCCCCCTGCGATCTTAAACAGGGCATAGATACTGTAGAGATAGGATACGCTGCAAGAGAGCGTAACTAAAGCATCCATGTTCGGATTCAAGTGAATAATACTTTTGACGCCGCTTTTAAAGTAATGGAACTCCAGGATATAGATGATCGTTGCAACTATAAGCTGAAGGAAATTGGCAAAGGGCGGTGATGGCAGATTCAGCATATGTCCCATTGAAAGATACATCAAAAAAAGCATCAGCACGACGGAGATGATGAGCTTGACTTTGGTATAGTCGATCTCATTCTTTTTCTCCAAAAGCATTTCATAGCCCAGATCATCGACTGTTTTTTTGATCATACTCTCGCTCAATCGCGTTTCGTCATATTCGACGAGCATATCATTGTCGAGAAGATTTACCTTACAGGAAATGACGCCATCCATATTGGCGACGTTCTTTTCGATCGTGTTTTTACAGATGGCACACGACATGCCTTTTATTTCATAGTCTTTTTTCATATATACCCCCTGTGGGTGTATTCAGTATAGACATCATCTTTATTTGGTGCAAGCGATATGCTACTATTTGATCATGGAATTGGTGATCAGGAAAATGGGTATCAATGGCGAAGGGATCGCTTACTATAAAAGAAAGCCGGTCTTTATCGAAGGTGCATTGAAAGATGAGACAGTGAAGGCGCATATCGTAGAAGACAAAGGCCGTTATTATATCGGTAAGCTCGAAAGGATCATCGAAAGGTCACCGGTCAGACAAAGACCGTTGTGTCCCTACTATAAGGAGTGCGGAGGCTGTCAGATCATGCACATGACCTATCCGGGACAGATCGGATACAAGATCGATATGGTCAAAGAGGCGTTTGAGAAATATGCCCAGGTCGAGATAACTGTCGATGAGGTGGTCGAAAATGACACCTTATACGCTTATCGCAACAGTTTGAAATTACCGGTATCATATATCGATGGTAAACTCAAAAGCGGTCTGTATAGAGCTGACAGCAATCATCTTTTGGCGATCGACAAGTGTCTGATCCATGATACAAGACTCGAAAAGGTCAGAAAGAATGTCCTCAATGTCCTGAACAAGTATCACTACAAGGACATATACGGTCTGTACCTGCGGATCTTCAGTGATGATATCCAGGGAGTCATCGTCGCAGATGAAGTGATCGGATCGGATTGTATAGATGATTTAAAAAAGATCGAGAATCTGACGACTCTGTATCATTCAAAACGGAAAAAGAAGGCCAGAGAATTTTTTGGAAAGGAGAACCGGCTCTTATTCGGTCCGAAAATGACGACCTTCACGATGATGGACCTTAAACTGGCTATTCGTCCTTTTTCCTTTATGCAGCTGAATACCGGCCAGGCAGCCAAGCTCTACTTGAAAGTAATCGGTCTTATCGATGTGCATGATAAGGTCATCTATGAAGGGTATTGCGGGATCGGTGTGATATCATTGATGCTGGCAAAGCGAGCTAAAAAGGTCATCGGTACAGAGATCGTTGCATCGGCGATCGCTGATGCGAAAAGAAATGCGCAGAAAAACCATATCCATAATGCGGAATTCAACGTCGGCGACAGCGGCGAGGAACTCAGATACCGTTTGCGTAAGGAAAGGATCGATGTGATCGTTGTCGATCCGCCAAGGACAGGACTTGATGATCTGATGCGTGAAAGCATCATAAGATCAAAGGTCAGGGATGTGATCTATGTGTCATGCAATCCGGCGACCCTTGCCAAAGATTATGCTTGTTTAAAACAGTATTACGACATCAGAAGAACGATCGTCCTGGATATGTTTTCAAACAGTGCGCATATTGAGACGATAGTCTTGCTGTCGAGAAGATAGCTGCGATATGTCTTTTGATGATCGTATGTGAAAAGAGGTGTATATGAAGGAATATTTTGGTAAATACAATGACAGAGATGTTTATCTCTATACGATCGAAAACGATCTTTTGCAAGTCCGGGTGTCGACACTGGGAGCGACACTTGTATCATTTATCTATAAACCATATGGAAGAGATGTCGTTTTAGGGTATGATGATGCAAAGACATATCTTGACAGTCATGGTTCGAATATGGGAGCGACGATCGGTCGCTGCGCCAATAGGATCGCCAATGGCGAATTCACCTTAAATGATGTGACCTATCATCTGACGATCAATAACGGTCCCAATACATTGCACAGTGGCATCAACAATCTCACCGGCAAGTTATATGATGTACAGGAGATCGATAACGGTCTCGTCTTAACGACTGTCAGCGAAGATGGCAGCGATGGTTTTCCCGGTAATCTATCCGTCAGGATATACTATCGTTTAGATCATGATACCCTGGAATATCGTTATGAAGCCACTACCGATAAAGATACGCTGTGTAATATAACCAACCATGCTTATTTCAATCTTGATGGTATAGCCAGTACTTCGGTATTGGATCATGAGGTCATGATCAGATCCGATCATGTGGCCCTGGTCGATCAGGATGGTCTCAGTACTGATGTCATCCTGGCGGTCAAAAACACGGCTTTTGACTTCAATGAATTCCATAAGATCAAAGACAACCTGGCGACAGGCCATGAAAACATCACTTTAGCTCATGGCTTCGATCACAATTACCTCTTTAATGAAGGTGATGATCTGCGGGCGATGATGCGCAATGATGATCTTATATTAAGTGTTCATTCTGATCTTCCCGGTATGCATTTCTATACCGCTAACTATCTTGATGGTGAGGTCAAAGGTAAAGCAAACAATTATTACAAAGATAAAAACGGGGCATGCTTTGAATGTCAGTATTATCCCAATGCGATCAACTATAACGGTTTTATCAAACCGATCTTAAGGGCCGGGGATACGATGAGCCATTATATCCGTTTCACTTTGTCGGAAAGAAACGCTTAGTATCCGGATAGAATACAGATTATGACCGGTGGTACTTAAATATCAGTGCATTTGGGCAATATAGTGGATTAGGACGATCTGATTATTGCTTCGGTAACGCACTTTTTGAAGGACTTTATTTGTCAAAACAGATAAATAATGTATAATAATTGAGTGACAAAATTAAAACTATAAGGGGTAAAAAAGATTATGTATCTAAATGATGAAATGTATGATGTGATCGATATCGATGAGGCGATCAGACAAAAGCAAGAATTGATCACAAAAGCCAAAGAGTTGAGCGAGCAGGAGACTGGCGATCTCATCAAGGCAGCGGCACGCCTGCGCAAGAAATGGCGCCGTATCCCATATTGGGAATCCGCTTATGAAGATCAATTGGCTCAGGAGTTCGATGAATATCTTGGCGTCGTATATAGTCGTCGTCATTTAGTCAGCGAAGCTAATGCCGAAGCTAAACGCGCACTGATCACGGAAGTCAAAGGCTATGATCAGGATGTTCCGGGAACGATGCTGGCAGACAGTCTGGAACGCTGGAAAAAGATCGGTTCAGCAGGTCATGAGACTGATGATGAACTGTGGAAGGAATTTGCCGAAGCGCGCCATGCTTTCTTAGAGAAAAAGCGTGTATACTGGAATGAAAGACGCGAACACTACGATGAAGCGAAAGCGATCAAAGAACGCGTCGTTGAAGATGCTAAAGCCCTTGTTGATGAGGAAAACTTCCGTAAGGCAAATACTCGTTTCGAAGAGTTGCTTCAAGAATGGAAGGATGCCGGGTATTCAGGCGACAGAGAGTACGAGAAAAAACTGTGGACTGAATTCTCTGAGGCTCGTCGTGCCTTCAATAAAAAACGCGGTGCTTATTATAGTGAACTGCATGCCAGACAAAAAGAAGCGCATGCTGCTAAGACTGCTCTGATCGAAGAAGCGAGAGCGATCTTGGAAAACGGCAGTTTCAGCCGTGAAGATACGGAAAAGATGAAAGAGTTCAACCAGAAATGGCGCTCGATCGGTTCCTGCGGCAGAGATAAAGAAGATGCTGTCTGGAAAGAGTTCCGTGGTGTCATGGATGAATACTTCGGTGTGATAAGAGGTAACCGTGAAGAGAGACAGGCTCGCTATCAGGAACATCTCGGAGATCTGAGAAGCCGTAAGTTAGATCAGATCGCATCGCAAAAACGTCAGATCGAACATCTGCGTCAGGAAGCGATGGAGACCTTGAGCGAAAGAGAAGCTAACGAGATCAACGAAGAGATCGCTGACAAGGAAGAATATATCGCTGAATTGGAAAAAGAGATCGCTGAACTCGAAGAGAAAGCTTAAGACATAAAAGGTGTATCGATACACCTTTTTATATTGTCATGGTATAAAAAAAGACATTTTATAATGCCCCTCAACATTTCTATTCTAACATAAAAAAATTTTTAAAAACAGACTGTTTTTCAGTGATGATACCGGTTATCATATGGGTGTAAAGAAATAGATGGTCTCATCTAGAGGAGGTTAAAGTAAATGGAACCTACATCGTTGGACGAGATCTTAGGATCTCATAGTTAAAAGAGAATACCTTAGTATGTAGCGTAAGCTACAGAAACCTTACACCATGTAAGATAAGCCGTAAAAACGGCGTATGTGATAAAGGGTCTTGTATATCACCTTAGCGAAATGCTTAAAGTATACTGACGATCCATGGATTGACATAACGTAGAAAGGAAGAAAAATTCATCATGAGTGGATCGGTAAAACCAATCGACAAGTTAGAGCCCCATCTTGAATTAGATGGGGCTTTTAATTACAATTATTCTCATGTACAAGAAATACTTATTGCCGATTGCGATATTATTGTGCCTGTCGTTGGGTATCAGATGGCTCAGCCCGCTTTTAAACGGAGCGGTAGGTGATGCGATCATCATCATCCTCAGGGCGTTTTTGCTGTTTGCTTTCGGTCTTTCACTCAATGCAACAAAGAGAAGGCGTTATGAGACCTGGGTGAGAAAGGTCATCGTCTCATTTGTCATGATCTTTTTCTTGGTATGGGAGTTAGGATACATCATGATCCCGGAATTAAAGGCTGTCTTCGCTAATTTAGGAGTCACCGGTTATATCGTCTATCTCATATATATCTATTGCGGTTGGTCATTCTTTGATTAGGATGACCTTTTTATCAGATCATATCGTTCAAGGATCGGTTTTATCAGACGATAAAAGATGATAAAAATGATGATCTCAAACGGTAACAGGATGAGGTTTTTCGGAATGCTGGCCGTGACATAGAAAACAAAGCCTTTGGATAATAAGACGGTATTCCAGATACTGTTCAAAAGGATATTGTTGATGATTGATACCAGAAAGCGGGCGGTGATGATTCTTTTCACGGTCACCTTTTTAAAAAGACACAGGGAATAGATGGCCATTGACACCATAGCTCCTAATGTATAGCCAAAAAAGAAGGCGCCTGTCGGATAAACGACATAAGCCAGGATATCTTCGATAAAGGCATATACAAGGCAGGTCTTGAAATCGTAGATGATCGCCACCATCATCATGACGACAAACGCAAAAGTGATCCTCAGGCTATCGGTAACGGGGATGTAGAGGGCGTTGAGAACGATATTGACGGCCATAAAAAGAGCCAGGGTCGCGATCTTCTTTATATCAGTCATAACAGATATTTTACATTAATTATGGTAATATTACTACATGCAGTTATTATGTTCCGTTACCCGCATCGATGTGATCGATGATATCTGGGAGGATGTTGATGGTATTATCGTCGGATCGTGTGCGGCATCGCTCAGATATCCTTTTACTCTGGATGAGTTAGTCACCATCAAGAAAAAGTGCCAGATGTATGGTATTGATCTATACATCGAGATAGATGTCCTTGTGAAAGAGACATCCCGGACGATCGTCTTTGATCTTCTTGATTTTGTTATGCAGCTTGAGCCAAAGGGCATCTATTTCAGTGATCTTGCTGTATACGATTATGCACTGCGCAAAGGCTATAGTGATATTCTCATCTATGATCCGCTGACGTTAATGACCAATTCACTTGATGCTATCTTCTTTTTGCGCAAAGGTCTGAAGGCAGTCACTTTAGCTCGTGAGCTCACCTTTGATGAGATCGTCAAGATCGCCAGAATGACTAATGGGCAGGTCGATATGCAGATCGCCGGCTATATCCGAATGGCTTACAGCGGCCGGCATTTTATAAGTGACTATCTTTCCTATATCAAAAAGCAATTTGACGATCAAAAGATCTATTCTATAAAGGAAGAGACGCGAGATAAGAAGATGGTGATCCACCAAGGGGATGCAGGGACTTTGATCTACAGTGAATTTGTTTTATTGGCTTTGGATGAATATCTCAGATTAAAGGATAAGATCGCTCGTTTTATTATCGATGACCACTATCTTGATCATGATCTTTTCTGTGATATCATCAAAGCTCACCGGATCGTAAACAAGGAAAATGTATCGGCAATAACCACGGAACTGAAAGAGCGATATCCTGATATCTATTTTGATACCGGCTATCTTTATAATAAGACGATGATCAGAAAGGAGGAGGATTATGATCGAACTGTTGGCACCGAGTAAAGATCTGAAGAAAGCGAAAGTGGCGATCGATCATGGGGCTGATGCGGTATATATTGGCGGCAAGTCCTTTTCTTTGCGGTCAAGGGCCAGCAATTTCGGGCTGGATGAGATCGATGAGATCGTCAGATATGCCCATGAAAGAGGTAAAAAGGTCTATATTACCGTCAATATGGTCTTTCATGACAGTGACCTTAGCGGTATCAGACAATACCTCAACGATCTTGATCATATTGGGGTCGATGCGCTGATCATCGAGTCTTTTGCCCTTATCGAACTGATCAGGAAAGAAGCGCCTCATCTTGAGATCCACATCAGTACACAGAGTTCAACGCTCAATTCCAATGCGGCAGCGGCTTACAAGCGCTGGGGAGCAGATCGTATCGTCTTAGGCCGGGAATGTTCGATGGATGAGATCGAGATCATCGCCAAAAGAGTCGATATTCCTTTAGAGGTCTTTATCCATGGTGGGATGTGTTCAAACTATTCGGGACGCTGTACACTTTCCAATCGGATGTGTCTCAGGGATGCCAACCGGGGCGGATGTGCACACAGCTGTCGGTGGCGGTATGAATTGTATGCAAATGGTGAAATTGTAAGTGACAAAGAGAAGCTCTTTTCGATGGCATCGAAAGATCTGAGGGCGACTGCCTTCATCGAAAGGATGATCAAGGCCGGAGTCGCTTCCCTTAAGATCGAAGGAAGAATGAAAAGTGAATACTATGTCGCGCAGATCACGAAGACTTACCGCAAGATGATCGATGAGATCTACGCTGAAGGGCATTTGGATGAGAAACGGATAAAATATTATGATAATGAACTTTCCAAAGCGGAAAACAGGGTCAGCGCCAATGGTTTCCTTGACGGTCTTTTCAACAGCGATAAACAGATCTATGAAAAAGAGGTGACGATGGTCACTCATGATTTTGTCGGTCTGATCTTAGATCAGAAAGATGGGATCGCCAGAGTTGAAGTCAGAAATCGTTTTACGGTCGATGATAGATTAGAGGTCTTTGGGCCGCTTACCGATAATGAAAGGCTGAAGATCGAAGTGATGTACGATGAAGAAAACAATATCATCACCTTAGCCAATAAACCGATGTCGATCGTCTATATTCCTATCGGTTTCACGGTCAGAAGCGGTGATATGATCAGGAGGGTAACGGAATGATCTTTGAAGGAGCGCTGTCCGTTAAAGCTGCTTTGTTGAATGATAGAAGATGTATCAATACGATCTATATCGACGAGAATAAGAAGGATCGTGATGTGAGGTTCATCCAAAGAACGGCTGATAGTAAAAAGGTGCCGGTAAAAACCGTTTCACGCGCTGCGATCGATGAGCTTGCTTACGGAAAAAGCCATGGCGGTATCATCGCCGATGTCGGTGGACGAAGATATGATGATATGAAAAAGGAAGAGGATATCTTTGTGCTCGACGGGATCGAAGATCCCTTCAATCTCGGATACATCTTCCGCACTCTCAAAGCTTTCGGCCACAGCAGCGTCATCATTCCCAAAAGAGATCTTTTTAATATGGAACCGGTGATCATGAAGTCATCAGCCGGTGCTTTTGACATGATCGATATCCATCTCAGTGACGATCTTGCCAAAGACGTCGAAAAACTAAAAAAAGAGTACCGTATCCTGGCCCTTTCACGAAGCGATGAAGCGGAAGATATTTTCACTTATCGTTTCGATAGACCTTCAGTGATCATTCTCGGTGGTGAAAAAAGAGGTATCAAAAAGGAGATAACTTCTCTTTGCGACAGAGAATTATTCATATCATATCAGAGTGATTTTCATCCGGCGCTCAATGCAGCCAGTGCTTTAGCAGTCGTCTGCAGTGTCATGAGGACCAATATATGATCACATCTCTGACTAATCAAAAGATCAAGGATATCGCTAAATTGCATATGCGTAAATACCGAAAATATCAGTATCTGCTTACTGATGAAGCGATGATTTTTGAAGCCATGAGAAAAGGACTTGTCGATAAGATCATCAAGACAGAAAGATGCGCGATCGACTTTGATGATGTTTTGGAAGTATCTGACGAAGTGATGGCCAAATTGAGTGATAATGAAGATACGGAGGTAATGGCTGTATGTCGTATCAAAGAGGAAGAGACCGACAGTGAGCGGATCATCCTCCTTGATGATCTGGCTGATCCGCAGAATATCGGCACGATCATCAAAGCAGCCGATATCTTCGGCTATAAGATGATCTATCTGGGGACTAATTGTGCCGATATCTATCACCCCAAATGCCTCGATAAAGCAGGTGTAAGCTTATTCAATGTATCGACAAAAAGAAAAGACCTCGATTTAGTGATCGAAGAATTGAAGAATAAGGGTTATCGGATCTATGCGACCGGTCTTAGAAAGAATACCGGGAATATGTATAAAACCCAAGCTCATGATCGTCTGGCGATCATCATGGGCAATGAAGGTCATGGCATCAAGGAACGGTATTATACGCTGACTGATGAAGTCATCAAGATACCGATGACTAATATCGACTCTTTAAATGTCGCTGTCGCCAGTGCGATCGTAATGGAATACTACGCTAGTAAACAACATTAAAACCCTTTTCGTCTTCGACAAGGTCAACTTCTTTCATGAAATAATCATCGATCCTGATCCATGGTGAAACAGTCTTGAGCTCATTGACAGTCATGATGACAGCGCTCTTTGGTCCCTGCATGTAGCTTTCGACATCACCATTACCGAGGTTTTTTACCGTACCGGTAAGATGATATTTGGCGGCGATCTGCATCAATTGCCACCGGAAGCCGACGCCCTGGACCCGACCCTTGAACAATACATAATAACGTTTGGTATCTGTCATATCTTTATTGTATAAGAAAAACAGACATTGTTCAAAAGCTTACTGTATATAGAACAGTCATCACAGGTGGATAGATGACAGGATGAAGTACATGAAAGGGATGAATATCATCATTTATCACTAAAGATAAAATAAGTGTATAATACTCACTGGGAGGAAATACTATGAAAACAGCATGGGATAAATACAAAGGAGAAAGACTATCAGTCGTCATGGATTTTGCGGAAGGATACAAGAATTATCTTTCTCGGTCCAAGACAGAAAGAGAAGCGACAAGAGAAGCGATCGCTTTAGCGCAAGCCAAGGGTTTTAAGGATGTCCGCGAAGTTACATCTTTAAAAGCCGGTGACAAGGTCTATTTCAACAACCGCGATAAGGGTTTGTGCTTATTTGTAGTCGGCGAAAGACCGCTTGTTGAAGG
>CASEHR010000139.1 GCA_949287785.1 uncultured Bacillota bacterium
CAACTGCTCAAGTGTATAGTTTTTACAAGAGAAGCCTAGTTTCTCATAGAAAGCCAGTGCTTCTTTGTTGAAAGTCCATACCATCAGTTCTATACGATCGATACCTTCAGCCTTCGCTTTTTCTTTCAAAGCTATGATCAGCTCACGACCAATACCATTCCGTCGTCTTTTCTCTTCAACAAACAGATCACTGATATGATAACCTCTGATCGGTTTAAGAAGGGTATTCCGGTATTCAAATAAAGATGCGCAGATATAGCCGACCACTTCATCTTCTTCATATACCAGGATGATAAATCGTTCATCATTCAATCGGGAATGATACATATCATAAGGCAGTGGATCGCCCTCATCGAAGATATCAGGTCTTCTTTCCCGATGTATCTTCAATAATTCTTCTTCAAAGTGTTTGATGGCATCGTAGTCATCTAATGTTGCTTTTCTGATCATATTCATAAGGAGGCTTATTCAGCCTCCTCCTCCACTTTATCTATAATCGTTACTTCACTGACGATCGTTCCGGCTTGCGGTTTGATCATACGAACACCTTTGGTGTTACGCGACAGAACTGAAACATCATTGAGACTGATCCTGATGATGATACCATCATTAGTCATGATCATGCAGTCTTCATCACCATGGACAGCCTTCAGACTGACCAGATCGCCGATCGTATCGGAGAGATTGATCGTCTTTACACCTTTAGTACCGCGGTTAGTCAGACGATAATCTTCGATATGTGACTTTTTACCATAACCATGCGATGATACGACCAAGATATACTCTCCATCTTTATCCGTACAAGCGCCGATGATCTCACTGCCGTCGGTATTCATCGCCTTAACACCGCTGGCAGTCCTTCCCATAGGACGGACATCATCTTCTTTAAAACGGACAGCTTTGCCGTTTGATGCGCCGATAATGATCTCATTATGGCCATCAGTCAATAAAACGGATACAAGTTCATCATCTTCTTTAAGGTTGATGGCGATCTTGCCGTTCTGGCGGATATTCTTGAATTCCTCCAGGGAAACCCGTTTACACAATCCTTCCCTGGTGACAAAGAAGAGGAATTTTGTGTCATCGACGTCATCTTTATGAATATTGATAAAGGCTTTGACTTTTTCATCTTTTTCAATATTCAAAAGATTGATGACTGGTAGACCTTTGGCATTCCGCGATGCTTCAGGAATACGATATCCTTTGGTACGATAAACCTTACCTTTATTAGTAAAGAACAACAGATCATCGTGAGTCGACATCGTGATGTTTAGATAAGCAATATCATCATCATTCAATCCCATTCCTTTGATACCACGTCCGCCACGATTTTGTGTACGGTAGGTATCGATCGGCAGACGCTTGATATAGCCGTTATTAGTCATGGAGATGATGATATCTTCTACCGGGATAAGGTCTTCATCTTCGACATCGACATCGCCATCGATGATCTCTGTCATCCTTCTATCCCCGTATTTATCTCTGATCTCGATGAGTTCGGTTTTAATGATGTTCAGAACCCGGCTGTGATTAGCTAAGATATCCTTATAATCATTGATCGCTAACAGGAGCTGATTGAGTTCATCGATTATCTTATCGCGTTCAAGACCGGTCAGTCTTCTGAGCTGCATCTCCAATATCGCTTTTGACTGGACTTCATCAAGACCGAAACGATCCATCAAATTGTGCATTGCATCGGCATTGTCTTTCGATGTCTTGATCGTATTGATGATCTCATCAATATTATCGATGGCGATCTTCAATCCTTCCAGGATATGAGCGCGTTCCTGTGCTTTTTTAAGATCGTATCGTGTCCTTCTTTCGATCACTTCGATCTCGTGATCTATATACTCGCTGATCAGACCTTTAAGACCTAGCAGGACCGGCTTGTTTTTGACAAGCACGACGTTGTTGACGTTGAAAGATGACTGGAGCGGTGTCAATCGATAAAGCTGATTGATCAAGACATCGACCTGAACATCTTTTTTGACACCGATGACGATCTTTATCCCATCTTTGTTTGATTCGTCCGACAGATGAGCGATACCTTCGATCTGTTTATCCTTGACAAGTTCAGCGATCTTCTGGACCAGACTGGCCTTGTTGATCTGATAAGGTATTTCTTTGACGATCAGCGTCTTGCGGCCGTCTTTGTGTTCATTTATCTCGATCTTCGAACGGCAGATGATCGTACCGCGACCCGTCTCATAAGCCTTTCTTATTCCGGAGCGACCGACGATATAAGCGCCGGTAGGAAAATCCGGACCGCTGATATAGTTGCTGATAAGATCATCGACCGTGATATCAGGATCATCGATCATTGCGATCGTCGCATTGATCGCTTCTTTTAAGTTGTGTGGCGGCATATTGGTAGCCATACCGACAGCGATACCCATCGAACCATTGACCAAAAGATTAGGGAATTTACTCGGTAAGACGTCTGGTTCCTTCTCTTCAGCATCGTAGTTGTCACTGAAGTCGACAGTATCTTTTTGAATATCACGCAATAATTCAGCGGCGATCTTGCTCATGCGGGCTTCGGTATAACGCATCGCTGCCGCTTCATCACCATCGAGTGAACCGAAATTACCATGACCATCGACCAACGGATAACGATATGAGAAAGTCTGAGCCATTCTGACCATCGACTCATAGACCGCTGAATCACCATGTGGGTGGAAACGACCTAAGACGTCACCGACGATACGGGCAGACTTTTTATGTGGTTTATCACTGGTTATACCGAGGTCGAACATATCATAAAGGATACGGCGATGAACTGGTTTCAGACCATCACGGACATCCGGAAGAGCTCTGGCAACAATGACGGACATCGAATAGTCAAGGAAATCCTTACGGATCTCTTTGGCAATGCTCACCTCTTCGATCTTGCCGTGATTGAAGTTCTCAACATAACTGTTATCATCTGTATAGTTGTTATCTGTCATTGGACCCCCTAGATATCTAATGTTGCAAAGTGAGCATTTTCAATGATGAAATTGCGTCTCGGTTCTACTTCTTCACCCATCAGCATGCTGAAGGCTTCATCAGCTTCCATCGCATCTTCGATCGTAACTCTTTTCAACGTTCTGACTTTCGGATCGAGTGTCGTTTCCCAAAGCTGCTCCGGATCCATCTCACCGAGACCTTTGTATCGCTGGATCTTAAAGTTAGCGACAAATTCCTTTTTATACTCTTCACATTCTTCATCCGAATATGCATAGCGGACAGCATTGCCTTTTTGGATCTTGAATAGTGGTGGCATCGCTATATAGACATAACCACCCTCGATGACCGGCTTGAGGAATCGGAATAAGAAGGTCAGCATCAATGTGCAGATATGTGCACCATCGACATCAGCATCAGTCATAATGACGATCTTGTGATAACGTAACTTATTGACATCCACATCATCACCGACACCACAACCAAACGCAGTGATCATCGATCTTATTTCAGCATTATCAAAGATACGATCGATGCGGGCTTTCTCAACATTCAAGATCTTACCTCTTAAAGGCAGAACAGCCTGGAAAGTCGAGTTCCTGCCCATCTTGGCACTACCGCCGGCTGAGTTACCCTCAACGATATAGATCTCTGAGATCGTTGGATCTTTTGATGAACAATCAGCTAATTTCCCTGGCAATGATGATCCGACATCAAGCGGATCTTTACGTGTCGCTTCCCGGGCTTTGCGGGCAGCGATACGAGCCTTTGAAGCCAGTTGCGCCTTCTCGATGATCTGCTTGGCTTCTTGCGGATGTTCAAGCAAGAATCTTTCGATACCTTCACCAAGAATATTGGAAACGACCTTTCTGACTTCACTGTTGCCGAGTTTTCCTTTTGTCTGTCCTTCGTATTGTGGATTGGGATGTTTGATCGAGATGACCGCTGTAAGACCTTCTTTGAGATCGTCAGTCTGGAAATTCTCATCATTTTCCTTTAAGAACCGGTTGTCTTTGGCATATTTATTGATCACCCGGTTGAGTGCCAGCCGGAATCCTTCTTCGTGTGTACCACCCTCAACGGTGTTGATGTTGTTGCAGAAGGAATAGATATTCGCAACATACGAATCATTGTATTGCATCGCCACTTCAACAGCTATATTGGTATCGTTATCGATCTCATCGACATAGATCATATCCTGATGCAAGACGTTCTTATTGCGGTTTAAAAAATGGACATACTCTTTAAGACCGCCGGTATATAAGAAAGTGTGTTCTTTCTTCTCACTGTTTTTATCTTCGAAGGTATAGATGATCTTGATCCCTTTATTCAAAAAGGCCAGCTGCCGAAAACGCTCGTACAAAGTCTGATAATCATAATCCGTTCCTTCTTTGAATATTTCTGGGTCAGCCTTGAAACGAACTTCCGATCCGGTCACATCGAGCGGACATTTACCGATGATTTTAAGCGGTTCTTTCGTATGACCGCCATTTTCGAACCGTATATAATGGATCTCACCACCGAGATAGACCTTTACCTCCAGCCATTCACTCAAGGCATTGACAACCGAGGCACCGACACCATGCAGACCGCCAGAAACTTTATAAGCACCACCACCGAATTTACCACCGGCATGCAATACCGTAAAGATCGTCTCCACTGTCGAGACACCGGTCTTTTCGTGGATGCCGACCGGCATACCACGACCATCATCACGAACGGTCACAATGCCTTCTTTATCGACATCGACATTGATCGTCGTAGCATAGCCAGCTAGGGCTTCGTCGATCGAGTTATCAACGATCTCCCATACCAGATGATGCAGACCTTTTTCTGATGTCGAACCGATATACATACCCGGCCTTACTCTTACGGCTTCAAGACCTTCTAAGACCTGGATATCCGCATCGGTGTAATGTGTATTTTTATCATTGACCATTCTCATTCCTCCTTTTTTCCAACTTGAACAAACGATAATCTTCTTTTATCTCAATATTCTTGATATCGGTGGCTGTGATGATCGTTTGGATATCATCCGGCAATATCGTCAATAAGCGACGCTTGTTGTCGATATCAAGTTCAGACAAGATGTCATCCAGAAGCAACACCGGTCTCTGTTTCACTCTTTCGACGATATAATCAACGATACCAAGCTTAAAGCTCAACATCAGCAGACGCTTCTGACCTTGCGAAGCATAGTTCACAACTTCTGAATCATTGAAATAGAAAACAAAGTCTTCTTTATGCGGACCGATGACTGTGTAATGGTAAAAGAGATCACGGCGATGATTATCTTCGATCATCTTTTTGATACTCTCCCTATCCGCTTCAGTGCATTTTTTATAATCGATCCGGATCTTTTCTCTATGACCGCTGAGTTTAGTGTAATATTCATTGATATTCCGGTTCAGATGATCGATCAGGTTCGATCTTTCCCTTATGATCACTGAAATCGGATCGATCATTCTTTCTTGTAAAGTGTTGAGATAGATCTCATCGATCACTTGCTCTTTCAAAAGAGCGTTCTTATCTTTGATGAGTTTATTGTAGGTTAGGACTGCATCGAGATATTCCTTCGATATTTTGCTCAACTCAAGATCGATCGTCTTTCGCCGGTAACGTGGTCCGTCGGAAAACAATTCCAGATCATCGGGTTTGAATAAGACGGCATTGATATGGCCGATGAAATCACTGGCTTTGCGGATATTGGTATTATCGATAAATAAGCTTTTGCCGTTTTTGGTGATGATCACCTTATAATCATGGCCATCAGCACTGATG
Source organism: uncultured Bacillota bacterium (assembly GCA_949287785.1). Classification (GTDB taxonomy): domain Bacteria; phylum Bacillota_I; class Bacilli_A; order Erysipelotrichales; family Erysipelotrichaceae; genus JAHHTG01. The sequence goes on from CASEHR010000139.1 coordinate 5,728, forward strand.
ATGACTCTGGCGCTCTCTTCACCTTTCAAGATCATCTCGCTGTCATCGCTTGCCCTGAAAGATCGGGTGTTGGTTATAAGGCTGATGCTTTCCAATATGTTGGTTTTGCCGGTTCCGTTATTACCGATGATAATATTCCTGGAAGGGTATAATTTAAGATTGGTCCTTTTGTAGTTTCGAAAATTAGTCAGGTCGATACTATCTATCTTCATCGACGACCTCATATCCCTGATCAGCTACTTCGACAATATCACCAGGATATAATTTTTTCCCTCTTCTCATCTCTCTTTCACCATTTAAAAAGACATCATTTTCCATCAAAAACCATTTAGCTTCACCACCGGTGGAAATGACATCGACTGCCTTGAGCAATTGACTAAGAGTGATATAACTTCCTTTGATAACGACTTTTTCTCTTTCCATAATATTACCGAAAATATTATACCATAAAAGCCGCTATTCTAATAGCGGTAGTGGGATACTTATATAATAAAAGATCGCTCATTTTGCCTGAAAATGGGCATATAAGCGATCTTGTGTACTGATCTGGTGATTTATCTCTAGCTTCTGATAGGTGATATGAGCTGGATCAGTGATTCATCGTCTTTGCCATTCAAGACGATCGGTTTCAATTCACCACTGAAAGACAAGACAACGACATCGGTATCGATAGTCCTTAATGCATCATACAGATACTTCCCACTGCATGAGATCGTAAGAGTATCACCTTTAAAGGAAATGACATCGATCGTCTCATGTGATGATCCGATCTCTTGTGATATCGATGATATGTCGACATGATCACTATCGATGACCATCTTTACGACATTCTTTCCTTCCGACTTGATGAAGCTTGTCCTGTCGACCGCATCGAGCAGATCCCTACGATTTATCTCAAGGGTATATGAGAAGGCTGGTGGTATAAGCCTTGATACATCAGGATAGATATCATCGATGAGCCTGCCCCTTACGATCGTATTATCGAAGATGAAAGAGACTTTTGTCGTATCGATCGCCATATCGAATTCAAGATTATCACTTAATATCGATGAGACACTCAAAAGGGTCCGTGCCGGGATCGTGATATCAAAATGAAGTTCTTTATCCAGGCTTATCTTTTTTGTTGCTAGTCTAAATGAATTGGTGGCGTTGCATGTAAGTGTATTGCCATTTGCCTTGAAATTGACTCCCATCAGTGCCGGTTTTGTCTCTTTATCGGAACAGGCGAATGTCGTCTGTCTGACGATCTTTTCAAAAGTCGATACGCTCATCTTATTTTTTTCGGTAACTATATCAAAATCGATCGTCAGGTAATCATTGGCTCTGATACCATTGATCTTAAATTCAGCATTGTGACCCGAGATCCTAATGAGTGTTCCATCGACCAGTTCAAATCTGACGGTCGGACTGTCCATTCTCTTGACGATCTCATTGACATAGCGGGCATCAAGCACAATGCTGCCCTCTTCATCGATATCGAGTTTATTCTCTTCATCCTTCACATATAAGGTCTTCTGGATCGATATATCCGAATCAGAGCCGGTGAGTTCGATTTTATCACTGTATACATCGAATTTTATTCCACTCAAAGCTGGAATCGGTGCTGTTGATGAAATAGCCTTAGAAACGGTTGTCAGAGCGTTGGCGAGAATAGAAGTAGAGATCTGAAATTCCATGGTGGTTCCTCCTTTTTTACTCTATATAGTAACTATTATCATTATTATTAGGGCTGTGGATATGTGGATAAATAGTGATTTAGCCCTGTGAAATAATGATACAACGAGTGTTGATAAGATGTTGACTAATTGTGGATAGATGTGGATAACTATTTGAAGCCTTTTTCGATATCCTGGATCGCTTTCTGATATAAAGGCTCTTTTCTGATCATCTCTTCAACTCGATCACAAGCGTTGATGACTGTTGAGTGATCACGCTTACCGAAATTATAACCGATGTCTTTATAAGGAAGATCGAGATATTTACGACAGAGATACATGGCGATCTGTCTGGGGATAGCGATATTCTTAGTCCTTATCTTGGAGTTGAGCTGTTGTTTGGTGACTCCATAGTAGTTGCAGACAGCTTTCTTGATGAGGTTGATATCGATATCATCATTCGTTTCACTGACCTGCCCTTGAAAAGCCTCTATCGCCACATCTAAGGTGATGTGATTGGTTGAAGCGAAGTCGATCGCATAAAAAAGCAAACGATTAAGTGCCCCTTCCAATTGCCTTACATCCTGGGAGAAATTAGTGGCGATATAACTTAAAACATCGTCATCGATACTCTGGATCGTCGATAAGGTCAACTTCTTTTTCAGAATGTTGATACTGGTCTCGTATTCCGGTGCTTCAATATTGACATTCAGGCCTTGATTGAAACGCGAGATGATCCTATCTTCCAATCCTTCAATATCTTTTGGCAAACGGTCACAAGTCAGGCAGATCTGTTTTTTAGCATTGACAAGACCATTGAAAATACTGAAGAATACTTCGTGTGTCTTTTCCTTGCCGGCAATAAACTGAATATCATCGACTAAAAGCGTATCTAGATTATAGAATTGTTGCTTGAAGTCATTGATCGTGTGGTTCTTGATCGACGCAGCCACTCCTTCCACAAAATCCAGACCGGATATAAAACCGATCTTGTAATGGGGAAACAACTCCCGAATCTTATTACCAATGGCATTCAAGAGATGTGTTTTGCCCAGACCTGAATTACCATAGATAAAAAGCGGATTATAAGCCAGTCCCGGATTGTTGGCGACTGTCAGGGATGATACCTGAGCTTGTATATTGCTTCGACCGACGATGAAATTCTCAAAATTGTAATTCTTATCACAACGTGTGTGGTAAAAGACCTCAATATTATCGATCTTTTTAACGCTGTTGCGGTTCATATCATCACCTTTGATGACTTTGATTGTCACCGGATGATGAACGACCGAAGAGACAGCTTCTTCAAACTTATCTTTGTGTTCATTGATGATCAGTTCGGCTAAAAAGATCTGACAGGAAACAACGATGTTGTTTTCATTTATCGATAGTATGTAACTGTATTCAGATATTGTCTGGACCATCGAATCATTCATGATAACGCCATGATCGATCAAATAAGCGACCGTCTTTCGCCAGACATCAGTTAAATAATAATCATTCATAATACTTTTTCCTTGTGCTTTTTAATTATATTTAAATCACCGGATATTAAAAGAACAAATTTATTTCATCAACATGAACATCATTTATCAATATGTGCTGAATAGTTGTCAGATAAGACTTATCCACACTTATCCACAATATTTGGGCGTGGATAAAATGTGTATATTTCTATCCACTGTGGATTACGTGTATATCAATGTGAACATTCACATTAAATGTTGATAATCAACATGCAAAATTATCGAGTATTTCAATGCCAAAACAGCTTTTCCACAATTATCCACATATGTTGATAAGTCTGATTTGTGGATGTTGATAAGTCCTGTATTTATCCACATAGACAAGGCCCAAAATCAACGAACTTATCCACAATGCTGTATTTTAAGTTATCAACATATTTTCTAGGCAATATGTATATATGCATAATACATGATAATAAGCAGATAACAGCGTATTTTGAATAAATGAAAAGAAATGAGGCGATTTGTCTTGATAATTTATTGACATGATCGTTAGCTAGTGCTAACATATCGTTGTTAGTTAAAACTAGCTGAGGAGGAATATGATGCCACTTACCCTTGCGAATATCGGTGAAAGAAATACGATCAAAAAAGTCAGCGGTTCGTCTGAACAAAAACAGAGATTGAATGAACTTGGCTTTGTGCCTGGCGCAGTGGTGGAAGTCGTTTCCAAGATCCGAGGCAATGTGATCGTTGCGATCAAAAACAGCCGGGTCGCTATTGCTAAAGATGCGGCGATGAAGATTATGATCTGAGGAGGGAATATGCGAAAATTGAATGAAGTTGGTATTGGTGAAACTGTAACCATCGACAAGATCAATGGTGAAGGTGCCACAAAAAGACGGATCATGGACATGGGACTTGTCAAGAACGTCAGAGTTATGGTCAGGAAGGTCGCACCGCTTGGTGATCCGGTCGAACTGACAGTTAGAGGATATGAACTCTCTATCCGCAAGAAGGATGCTGAGCTCATTGAAGTCCGGTAATTTTATATGATTATGTTAGGAAAAACTAACTAGGAGGGGTTTATGAGAATTGCATTAACAGGAAATCCAAACAGCGGTAAGACTACCCTGTTCAACGCTCTGACCGGTTCCAATCAATATGTCGGTAACTGGCCGGGCGTGACTGTAGAGAAAAAGGAAGGACGGTATAAAGAGGATAAGGATATCACGATCATCGACTTGCCGGGCATTTATTCCTTGTCACCTTATTCACTTGAAGAAGTCATCGCCAGAAATTACATTTTAAACGAAAAACCAGATGGTATTCTGAATATCGTCGACGGTTCCAATCTGGAGCGTAATCTCTATCTGACGACACAGATCAAAGATCTCGGCATTCCGATGGTCGTAGCGGTCAATATGAGTGATGTC